>NZ_QKSO01000020.1:0-69285 GCF_003234215.1 Curtobacterium sp. MCSS17_006
GTGGGGCGGGCCTCCAGGGTGGGGGTGGCGACGTTCGCTGCGGGCGCTGCCGCCGTGCGCTCGGGACTCCACGGGAACCGGCGGAAGGAGGGCATGAGCGGCTGGACCATCGGGCCGATCGCGAACGCCGCGATGACGGTGCCGGCACCGACGTCCCCGCCGAGGATCCACCCGACGATCACGACGGTGACCTCGACCAGGGTCCGGGCGAGCCAGATCGGCCAGCCGAGCCGCTGGTGCAACCCCACCATCAGGCCGTCCCGCGCCCCGGTGCCGAAGCCTGCACCGATGTAGAACGCGGTCGCGACCGCGAGCAGCACGAGTCCCGCGGTGAACAGCCCGATCCGGGCGACGATCCCCGACGGCTCCGGCACCAGCCAGAGCACCAGGTCGGCACTCGGACCGATCGCCAGGGCGTTCAGCAGCGTCCCGATGCCCGGCTTCTGGCGGAGTGGGATCCACAGCAGCAGGATGACGCCGCTCGACACCACCGTGATGACGCCGAACGACCACGGCACGACGTTCTCGAGCCCCTGGGTCAGCACCGTCCACGAGCTCACACCGACCACCGCGCGGACCTGCAGTGCGGTCGACGCGCCGTAGAGGAACAGTCCGACGAAGAGCTGGACGAAGCGCAGGGTGAGGGCGGTGCGACGGGGCATGTGGCCATCGTCCCGACAGATTGGCCTGCTGGTCGAGAGCCAATCGCGCTACCGTGGACCCGTGCCCCCTGTCCTGATCAGTGCCCGCGCCGCCGCCCACCTGCTGACCGACTGGCGCGCCGGGACCGACGCCCCGGCCTACGAGGCGCTCGCCGATGCCCTCCGGGTCCTCGTCATCGACGGACGGGTCGCCCAGGGCGTCCGGCTGCCGGCCGAGCGTGGCCTGGCCGCAGCCCTCGGCGTCTCGCGCACCACCGTCGCGAACGCCTACGCCCGCCTGCGCTCCGACGGGTTCCTGGTGTCCGTCCGTGGCTCCGGCAGCGTGGTCCACCTGCCCCGTGACCTGGTCGGCCGGCCCGACCCCGAACGCCTGGGCGGGGTCGTCGAGGGGGACCTGCTCGACCTGCGCAAGGCGGCCCTGCACGCAGCCCCCGGCATCGACGAGGCGGTCGAGCGGGCGGTCCGGCACGTGCCCGCGGCGCTCGCCGGGATCGGCTACGACACCGTCGGCGACCCCGGCCTCCGCGCCGCGATCGCCGCGCGCTACACCGAGCGCGGACTGCCGACGGAGCCCGCCCAGGTCATCGTCACCCTCGGCGCGCAGCACGCGATCGCCTTGCTCGCGCGCGTGCTCGTCCGCCGTGGCGACGCCGTGCTCGCCGAGTCCCCGACCTACCCGCACGCGCACGAGGCCTTCCGCGAGGCCGGCGGCCGCTTGGTCGGCGTCCCCGTCGACGCGCGGACGGGGTGGGACGCCGCCGCGCTCGAGACGACGCTGCGTCGCACCGCGCCCTCCGTCGCGTACGTCATGCCCGAGCTCCACAACCCGACCGGTGCGACCATGTCCGCGTCGACCCGCCGGCTCCTGCTGTCGGTCGCGTCTTCGGTCGGCACGATCGTCATCGCCGACGAGACGATGGGGGAGCTGCGGATCGACGGGGAGCCGTCGCCGCCGTTGGCGGCGGCGGACCCGTCGGGGTCGTCGGTCGTGATGATCGGGTCGGCCGCCAAGGTCTTCTGGGGCGGCCTGCGGATCGGCTGGATCCGTGCCGACCCGGCGCTGCTGCAGCGGCTGCTGCTCGCCCGCCCGACGGGCGACCTCGGCACCCCCGTGCTCGACCAGCTGGTCGTGCGCGAGCTGGTCCCGCGCACGGCGGCCGTCCTGGAGGCGCGGCGTGCGTCCCTGCGCGAAGGTCGCGACGCGGTCGTGGGGGCGCTCCGGGCGCGGCTCCCGGAGTGGGACGTCCCGGCGCCGGCGGGCGGGTTGACGACGTGGGTGGGGCTCGGCCAACCGGTGTCGAGCGCGCTCGTGCTCGCCGCGCGGGCCGAGGGTGTGGTGCTGGCCTCGGGCGGGGTGTTCGGGCCGGACGGGGGGTTCGAGCGGTTCCTGCGGGTGCCGTTCACGATGGCCCCGGCCGATCGGGGGCGGTTGGTGGACGTGCTGTCGCGGTCGTGGGAACGGGTGGGCGGCGAGACGAGCGGGGTGCGGGGGTCGTTGGCGGCGGTGGTCTGAGACGTGCGTCGTCCGGGGGTCGGCGTCGTCCGCCGGGCTCGGCGTCATCCTCTGGGGTGAGGCCGGGTCGGGGGTTCTCGCTCCTCGGGGTGATGCGGCTCCGGCGGGATCCGGCGAGGCTGGTGCCATGAACGCGACCCTGTCCGCCGGAACCCGCTCCGCTGTGCCGACGTCCGTCGAGCCGCCCGCGGCGGTCCCCGCCGTGGTGCGGGTCACCATCGCGCTGAGCGGGGCGTTCCTGGCGGGCGTCCTGACCTCGTTCGGGCAGGCGGTACCCGCACTCGCCTCCGTGTCGAACTCGGCCGGGCCGTGGTTCCTCGTCGCCGCGCTGCTGTGCCTGGTGGCCGGAGCACGAGGGGGCCGGGTCGCCCTGCCGCTGGCGATGGTGCTCGGCGTCGTGCTCCTCGAGCTCATGCACGTCGGGTACTGGGCCACGACGGTCCTGCGTGGGTTCCCCGACGTGCTGTCGATCACGAACCCCTGGGTGCTGCTCGGGGTGCCGGCCGGGCTGCTGGCCGGAGCGGCCGCCGTGGCGGTGCGGTCCCGCGAGGCCCGGTGGCGCGCGGGGGCGCTCGGTGTGACGGCCGCGGTGCTCGTCGGCGAGGGGATCCGCGGGCTGCTGCAGGTCGCCGCGACGACGGGGCACGTCACCTGGGCCGTCGAGATCGTCGTCGGGGTGGTGCTCCTCGGCATCGGGGTCGTCGGCACCCGCTCACCCGTCGCGCGCGTGGTGGCGCTCGGCACCGGGGTGGTCGGGACGGTCGCGGTGCTCGGGGCGTACCTGTTGCTCGGCGGGTTCTGACCCTGCAGTCCTGATCCGACGGCGGGTTCTGGCTGCCAGCCGAACGTTCGTCGGTCGGTCCTGCGAGGATCGATGCCGTGCACCTCCTCTCGGTCTTCAGCCTGCGCAACCGGGCCCTCATCGCGCTCGTCACGATCGTGGTCGCGGTCTTCGGCGGCATCGCGCTCTCGAGCCTCAAACAGGAGCTGATCCCCAGCGTCGAGTTCCCGCAGGTCGCGATCGTCAGCGCCTACCCCGGAGCCACGCCAGAGGTCGTGTCGAACGACGTCTCGACCGAGATCGAACAGGCGATCCAGGTCGTCCCGGACCTCGAGTCGACCAGTGCGACCTCGTCGACCGGCCAGAGCGTGGTGTCGGCGTCGTTCCAGTACGGATCGAACCTGGCCAGTGCCGAGGACAAGATCCAGACCGCGGTGAACGCGCTGTCGCTGCCCGACTCGGTGCAGACGCAGATCGTCACCGGGTCCTTCGACGACCTGCCGGTGCTGCAGGTCGCCGTCTCGGCGTCCGGCAACCAGGAACAGCTCGTCGACCGGCTGCAGGCCTCGGCGATCCCCGACCTCGAGAAGCTCGACGGCGTGCGGCAGGCGGACGTCTTCGGCAACCCGGGTCGTCGCGTCGTCATCACGCCGGACCAGGACGAGCTCGCCGCGCGCGGCCTCAGCCAGACGGCGATCTCCGACGCGCTCGACGACAACGGCACCCTGATCCCCGGCGGAACCATCACCGAGGACGGCTCGACCCTGTCGGTGCAGACGGGCGAGCGGATCGCTTCGCTCAAGGACATCCGCGCCCTGCCACTCACGAGCTCGTCGAGTTCGTCCGGTTCGGACGGGTCCGGGTCGGGTGCCGCCGGTGCCGACGGGACAGCCTCGTCCGGTGACGGCACGGCGGCGGGTGCGGCCGGTACGGGGGCGACCGGCGCCGGTGCGACCGGAACCGGTACGGATGCGACCGGTGCCGCGCCCACGGGTGACGCCGCGACGGGCGGGTCGACGACCGCGGCCACGCCGACGGACACCACCCTGGGCGACGTCGCGAAGGTCGCCATCACCGAGTCGCCGCGCACCTCCATCAGCCGTGTGGACGGGCAGCAGGCCCTGACGATCTCGATCACGAAGACGCAGGAAGCCAACACCGTCGACGTCTCGAACACCGTCCGCGACGCCCTGCCCGGCATCGAGGACAAGATCGAGGGCGACCCCCGCTTCACCGTCGTCTTCGACCAGGCGCCCTACATCCAGCAGTCCATCGACTCCCTGGCCGAGGAAGGCCTGCTCGGGCTCGCCTTCGCGGTGCTCGTCATCCTGGTCTTCCTGCTGTCGTGGCGCTCCACGCTCGTCACCGCGATCTCGATCCCGACGTCGGTGCTCCTCGCCGCGATCGGCATGCGCGCCGCCGGGTACACCCTCAACATCATCACGCTGGCGGCCCTCACGATCGCGATCGGCCGCGTGGTCGACGACTCCATCGTCGTCATCGAGAACATCAAGCGGCACATGCTCCCCGGTGTCGACCGCGGCCAGGCCGTGCGAGACGCCGTGCGCGAGGTCGCCGGAGCGGTCACCGCCTCGACCCTGACGACCGTCGCGGTGTTCCTGCCGGTCGCCTTCGTCGCAGAACTCGTGGGGGAGCTGTTCCGACCGTTCGCCGTGACGGTCACCCTGGCGCTCGTCGCGTCGCTGTTCGTCTCGCTCACCATCGTGCCGGTGCTGGCGTACTGGTGGCTGCGCCCGCCGAAGGCGAAGCCGGGCGACGCGACGGCGGCAGCGGAAGCACCCACGGACGCGGAAGCGGCACCGTCGGCGATCGATGCCGAGCGCGCGCACGAGGGCGACCGCTCGGAGGGTGCGCTCGCCTCCGCCGCGGACCTGCACGACGCCGGCCGGGTCGACCGCCTGCGCCGCGTCTACCTGCCGGTGCTCCGGTGGGTCGTCCGCAAGCCGGTCGTCGTCATCCTGCTCGCCGTGATCGTGCTCGGCGGAACGGTCGCCACGCTGCCGTTCGTCACCACGAACTACCTCGGCGACTCGGGGCAGAACACGTTCACGGTCACGCAGGACCTGAAGGCCGGTTCGAGCCTCGCCGTCCAGTCCGAGTCCGCACGCAAGGTCGAGCGGGCACTGCAGGACGTCGACGGCGTCGAGACCGTGCAGACCACCATCGGCACGAGCGGCCAGTCGATCCAGGCGGCGTTCGGCGGGAGCGGCAGCGCCTCGGTGCAGTACGCCGTCACGACCGACGCCGAGGCCGACCAGCCCACGATCCAGGCCGACGCCCGGAAGTCGATCGGGAAGATCAAGGACGTCGGCGAGGTCACCATCGCGTCCTCCGGCGGCGGGTTCGGTGGCAGCAGCGACATCGAGGTCGACGTGACCGCGCCGACCCAGTCGCAGCTCGAGACGGCGTCGCGCCAGGTACTGAAGACCATGCAGTCGGTCCCGGACACCACGGGCGCCACGAGCAACCTGTCCGCCGCAGAACCGTTCCTCGCCGTCCGGGTCGACCGCCAGGAGGCAGCGTCACTCGGCCTCACCGAGACCCAGGTGGGTGGCCTCGTCGCCGCCGCGGTCTCGCCGCGGGACACCGGCAGCATCGAGATCGACGACGCGACGCTCGACGTCTACATCGCCGACCCGGAGCCGCCGACCACCATCGCCGCGCTCCGTGCCCTCGACGTGCCGACGAGCACCGGCACGGTCCCGCTGTCCGACGTCGCCACGGTCGAGGAGTCCGAGGGCCCCACCACCGTCACCACGACGAACGCGGCCCGCACCGCCACGATCACCGTGACGCCGGACGCCACGAACCTCGGTGCGGCCGTGCAGTCCGTCACGACCGCCGTCGACGAGCTCGACCTGCCGAAGGGTGCGACCGCCTCGATCGGTGGCGTCGCCGCCAGCCAGTCGTCGGCGTTCTCGCAGCTCGGGCTCGCGGTGCTGGTCGCCGTGCTGATCGTCTACGTGATCATGGTCGCGACGTTCCGGAGCCTGCTCCAGCCGCTGCTGCTGCTCGTGTCGGTGCCGTTCGCGGCGACGGGCGCGATCCTGCTGCAGATCGCGTCGGGCGTGCCGATCGGTGTCGCGTCGCTGATCGGTCTGCTCATGCTCGTCGGCATCGTCGTGACGAACGCGATCGTGCTCATCGACCTCGTCAACCAGTACCGACGGCGCGGGTTGCGGGTGCGCGAGGCCCTGATCGAGGGCGCCACACGACGCCTCCGTCCGATCCTGATGACGGCGATGGCGACGATCTTCGCGCTGCTGCCGATGGCGATCGGGCTGACCGGCAAGTCCGGCTTCATCTCGCAGCCGCTGGCGCTGGTCGTGATCGGTGGCCTGGTGTCGTCGACGCTGCTGACGCTCGTGGTGCTGCCGGCGCTCTACTTCGTGGTCGAGCGGGCTCGCGAGCGCAACGACGACCGGATCGCCGCGGGCAAGACCCGGAAGCAGGCGCGCGCTGAGCGACGCCAGGAACGCGTGGAACTCCGGCAGGAACGACAGCGGCGACGAGCGGCGCGTTCCGGCAGCGCTGCCTAGCGGCGGTACTCGGCGTCGATCGCGGCGAGGGGCGAGACGACGACGCGCTCGGTCCGCTCCTCGCGCTCGACCGCTCGGAACCACGACACGAGCACCAGGGTCAGCGTCACGAGGAACACCACGGCGGCGGCCTGCGACACGACGGCCAGCTGTCCGGTGACCGAGGCGTAGCCGCCGAACGACACCGCGGCGACGAACGACAGCCCGAGCAGCAGCTCCCCGAACGTCTGCAGCGCAGGGCGGTCCCAACGGGTCGCAGCGGCGCGGGCAGGGCGGGTCGAGGTGTCGGTCACCCCCGAAGTCTGCGGCCAGGGGGTCGGCAGCGGCAGTCCCGACTCCGGGTGGCACCCACCCGGGGCACGCGGTCGGTCTCCTGCGCCGACAGCCGACAGCCGACAGCCGACAGCCGACAGCCGACAGCCGACAGCCGACAGCCGACAGCCCCAGTCGGCAGCGGGTCGGCCGCCCGCGGTCAGCCCAGCTGCGTCCCCAGGAACGTGACCACGCGGCGGCTCATCGCCTCGTCGAGCTGAGCGATCGAGTGGGCCGTGCCCTCGACCGCCACGAACGTCACCGGGACGTCGTGGGACCGGAGCGTCGCGGCGAACTCCTGCGACTCCCACATCGGGATGAACTCGTCGGTGGAGTGCCCGATGAAGAACGGCGCGGTGTCCGGGGTGACGTGGAACTCCGGCGACGCCCGCGTGGCTGCCGGACACCTGGCGTACGACCGGCACCCGAGGTAGAGCAGCTGCTTGCGCTGGAAGGCCGCGGACACCCCGTCGGGCTCGGTGGACCGGGTGGTCAGGTTCGTCGGCCCGCTCAGGTCGACCACGGCACGGATCCGGTCACCGTCGGCGTACGCGGCGGAGTCGTGGTCGGTGACGGCGAGCATCGCGGCGAGGTTGCCGCCGGCGCTCCCGCCGAACACGCCCACACGCTGGGAGTCGACGTCGTAGGTCTCGAGTGTCGCGGGACGGAACACGTAGTCGAGCGCCCGGCGCACGTCGTCGAGCCCCGCCGGGAACGGGTCCGTCGGCGCCAGCCGGTAGTCGACGTTGAACGTCACGAAGCCCTCGGACGCCAGGTACTTGCACACGGACCGGTACGCGGCCGTCGCCTTGTCACCGTGCGACCAGCTGCCGCCGTGGATCATCAGGACCGCCGGGCGTCCGGTGGTGGCCTCGAGCGCTTCGGCATCGGGGTCGGCGGTGGCCGAGGCTGACGGCGTCGCGGTGGGCGTCGTCGTCGTCGCGGGGTCGCTGTCGGCGGGCAGGCACACGTCGAGGCGCTGCAGCGGGTCGGTGCCGTAGGGCACGTCGGCCACCACGTCGATGCCGTGGTACCGCAGCGACAGCGGGTAGATGACGCTGTCCGCGGTCACGGTGGCGTTCTCGTCGCCGACCGGGTCCGTGCTGCAGGACGCCATCGCGCCGAGCGCCACCACCGCGGCGACGAGCGCGAGCACTGAGCGGCGGCCGGACTTCATCACGTCCACGCTAGCCGCCCCGGCGACCGCCCACGTCACCCGAGCGGAGGATGGCAGTGCGAGGATGAGCACGGCAGCCGCCGACCGGAGCACCGCAGGAGGACACGTGAGCAATCGCAAGGCCTGGAACGCCGATCCCGAACCACTGCTCCGCGTCGAACCCGGGTTCCGCCTGGACCAAGTGGACCCGGACGGCACCCCGGGCTTCCCCGGCCGCAAGATCGACGGCCTCGAAGCCCTCGCCGCCGGCGCCTCGCGTCTCGCCGCCCTGCAGGAACGCCTGTACGCGGCATCGACGGCCGGCGACGAGCGCCGGGTGCTGCTCGTGCTGCAGGCGATGGACACCGCGGGCAAGGGCGGCATCGTCTCGCACGTCGTCGGTGCGGTCGACCCGAACGGCGTGCACTACGCCGGCTTCAAGGCCCCGACGGCCGAGGAGCGCGAGCACGACTTCCTCTGGCGCATCGAGAAGCAGCTGCCGGCAGCCGGGCAGCTCGGCGTGTTCGACCGCTCGCACTACGAGGACGTGCTCGCCCAGCGGGTCCGTGGGCTCGCCGCGCCGGACGAGATCGAACGCCGCTACGGCGCGATCACCGCGTTCGAGGACGGCCTCGCCGCCGCCGGCACGACCATCGTCAAGGTGATGCTGCACATCTCGAAGGACGAGCAGCGCGAGCGTCTCGGCGACCGGCTCGACCGCCCCGACAAGCACTGGAAGTTCAACCCGGGCGACATCGACGACCGCCTGCTCTGGGACCGCTACCAGCAGGCGTACCAGATCGCCCTCGACCGCACGTCGACCCCGCAGGCGCCCTGGTACGTCGTCCCCGCGAACCGCAAGTGGTACGCCCGCCTCGCCGTGCAGCAGCTCCTGCTCCGGGCGCTGGAGGACATGCACCTGTCCTGGCCGAAGGCCGACTTCGACGTCGCCGAGCAGCGTCGTCGGCTCGCGGAGTCCTGAGCGCACGACCCCCGGCCTGGAGGCCCGTCCCGCGCCCGGCACGCCGTCGTCGGACCGCGTGGGGCTGGCGTCAGGGCACCGGCTCGCGTAGACTCGCTCGGTCGGCCTTCGACGTCGTGACATTGTGATCACGGAAATTCTGCTGGGTGTGTGTTGCTCGAGGGCTGGAATCACGTCGACTCGCGACGGGATGAACCCCCTCTCCGCAAGCAGCCCCCGCCGATGTCGCTGTCGGGCGCTGCGGTACGTTGCGCACCCGAGAAAGCAGCCATGGCCCCGTACAACAAGGGCGGCGCGGACAACCGCGCCTCCGACCGCGTCCGCCACCCGAACGGCACCCCCGCCGCCCGCAGCAGCAAGCACCGCGGGTTCCGCGCCGCCGACTCGTCGCAGCCGCGTCAGAAGCAGCGCTGGGACGCCGAGGAGCGTCGCGGTCGCGCGTCGCAGGGCGAGCGCCCGGCCCGTCCGAACTGGGAGCCGCGTGACAGTGGCGGCCAGCGTCGCCCCGACCGCGACGACCGTGGTCGCGGCTACAACCGCGACGCTCCCTACTCGCACGGCCGTCCCGACGCTCCGCAGGCTCCGCGTCGCGCCGGAACCGGCTCGCAGGGGCCCAGCGCCCCGCGTCGCTTCGATCGTGACGACCGTGCTCCGCGTCGCTCAGATCGTGACGACCGCGCGCCCCGTCGGGACAACGACGACCGTCCCCGTCGCTTCGACCGTGACGACCGTGCGCCTCGTCGTGACAACGACGACCGTCCGCGTCGTTCGTTCGACCGCGATGACCGCGCTCCGCGTTCGTTCAACCGTGACGACCGTGCACCGCGCAGCTTCAACCGCGATGACCGTGCGCCCCGTCGTGACAATGACGACCGTCCGCGTCGCTTCGACCGTGACGACCGTGCGCCCCGTCGGGACAACGACGACCGCCCGCGTCGTTCGTTCGACCGCGACGACCGCGCGCCCCGCAGCTTCAACCGTGACGACCGTGCGCCGCGTCGTGACAACGACGACCGCCCGCGCCGTTCGTTCGACCGCGAC
This sequence comes from Curtobacterium sp. MCSS17_006, assembly GCF_003234215.1. Taxonomy (NCBI): domain Bacteria; kingdom Bacillati; phylum Actinomycetota; class Actinomycetes; order Micrococcales; family Microbacteriaceae; genus Curtobacterium; species Curtobacterium sp. MCSS17_006. The sequence goes on from NZ_QKSO01000020.1 coordinate 10,008, forward strand.
GACCGCGCTCCTCGTTCGTTCAACCGCGACGACCGTGCGCCCCGTCGGGACAACGACGACCGTCCGCGTCGCTCGTTCGACCGCGACGCTCCGCGCAAGTTCGACCGCGACGACCGCAGCGACCGCACCCCGCGCCGCTCGTTCGACGAGCCCGAGCGCGGCAAGTTCGTGCCGGCCGACGACGTCAAGCTCGAGAAGCTCCAGGCCGAGGCCACCATCGCGGCCGACGTCGAGGGCGTGACCTTCGGCGACCTGGGCATCGGTGGCAACATCTCCCGCGCCCTGCAGGAGCTCGGCGCCTCGAGCCCGTTCCCGATCCAGGCGGCGACGATCCCCGACGTGCTCGCCGGCAAGGACGTCCTCGGCCGTGGCCGCACCGGCTCCGGCAAGACCATCGCCTTCGGTGCGCCCCTGGTCGAGAAGCTCATGGAGCACGGCGGCGGCACCAAGCGCAAGATGGGCCGCGCCCCGCGTGCGCTCATCCTCGCGCCGACCCGTGAGCTCGCCCTGCAGATCGACCGCACCGTGCAGCCCATCGCCCGTTCGGTCGGCCTGTTCACGACGCAGATCTACGGCGGCGTGCCCTACGGCCGTCAGGAGGGCGCGCTCGAGCGCGGCGTCGACATCATCGTCGGCACCCCCGGCCGTGTGCAGGACCTCATGAACAAGGGGAAGCTCGACCTCAGCGAGGTCATCATCTCCGTGCTCGACGAGGCCGACCACATGTGCGACCTCGGGTTCCTCGAGCCGGTGCAGGAGATCCTCTCCGCCACGGCCGAGGTCACCCCGCAGGGCAACCGCGCGCAGAAGCTGCTGTTCAGCGCGACGCTCGACACCCAGGTCGCGGCGCTCGTCGAGCAGTTCCTGCACGAGCCGAGCGTGCACGAGGTCGCGGGTGAGGACCAGGCGTCCTCGACCATCGACCACCGTGTCCTCGTGGTCGAGCAGCGCGAGAAGGACCGTCTGCTCGAGGAGCTGGTCGCCGGCGACGGCAAGACCATCGTCTTCGCCCGGACCCGCGCCTACGCCGAGCGTCTGGCCGACCAGTTCGAGGACGCCGGCATCCGCGCGACCTCGCTCCACGGCGACCTGAACCAGTCGCGCCGCACGCGCAACCTGCAGCTGCTCACGAGCGGCCGGGTGAACGTGCTCGTCGCCACCGACGTCGCCGCCCGCGGCATCCACGTCGACGACGTCTCGCTCGTCGTGCAGGCGGACGCCCCGGACGACTACAAGGCGTACATGCACCGCTCCGGCCGCACGGGTCGTGCCGGCAAGGAGGGCACGGTCGTGACGATCGTCCCGCGTGGCCGCATCCGCAAGATCGAGGGCATCCTCGAGCGCGCCGAGATCGAGGCGGACCTGGTGCAGGCCGCACCCGGTGACGGCATCGTGTCGGAGCTCGCCGCGCGCTAGTCGCGACCACACGACGGACGGGAGGTGGGCCCCACCCGCCGGTACCGGCGTGACGCGCCAGCGGCACGACGGCCGTGACGGGAGGGACGGTACCAGCTGGTACCGGGCCTCCCGTCCGTCACATGGTGAGCACCAATGGTCGGGTCGCGACGTCGGACCCGACCATTCCTGCTCACGAAGCGACCGCGCGACCGCGCGACCGCGCGCCCCCGCGCGCTCAGCGGTTGAAGAACAGCAGCCCGCGCACGAAGCCCGCCTGTCCGGCGTGCTGCGTGCAGTCGTCCAGGATGCTGACGAGTCGCGCGCCGGCCGTGACGGGCGGGTCCCACGCGTCGTCGACGACGGGGTCGAGGTCGTCCGGGCCGAGCGTGCCGAGGTACGCGACGGTGCGCTCGTGCACCGCGCGCAGGTACCCGGTGAGCAGCTCGGCAGAGGCCCGCACCCGACCGACGTCGTCGCGGGACATGCCGTAGCCGAGCGCCTCGGCCGGGAACGGCAGCCCGAACCGGTCGTACCAGCCGTCCGCCGTCCAGACCTGCTCGGAGCCGGCGAGCTCCGCGATCTGCACGTCCTGGCCGCGGGCGATGTGCCACGCGAGCCACGCCAGGGTGTTCGCCCCGGCTGCCGGTCGTGCCGCGAGCTGGTCTTCGGAGAGCCCGTCGACGGCCCGCTCGACGGTCTCGGGGATGCGGGAGAACGCTTCGGTGAGGAGTTCAGAGGGGGTCATGGCGCTCACGCTACGCGCGGGCCGTGACACCGGCTGTCACGCTGTGGACGACCGGTGGTGGCGTTCCAGGGCGGCGGCGAACCCCTCGAAGGCGGCCGCGACCACGGCGCGGTCCGCCGGTGCGACGACCTGCTGGAACGCCTGCGAGTAGACGGCACCGACCTCGCGGGCGACCGCCGTGCCCGAGGGCGTGAGGTGCAGCAGCACGCTCCGGCGGTCCTCGGGGTTCGGGCGACGCTCCAGGTGTCCGTGCTTCTCGAGCCGGTCGATCAGCGACGTCATCGCCCCGGTGGTGAGCTCGAGGTACTCGCCGGCCTGCTTCGGGGTCACGCCGTGGCCGCCGGCTGCGTTGAGGAAGAACACGAAGCGGGTGTCCGTGGCGTTCAGTCCGCGGCTCGTGCTCTCGTGGTGCAGGACCCGTGCGTGCTGCATCTGGAGCACCCGGAACGCGGTGAGCAGTCGCGGCAGGTCGGCGTCGGGGTCCGTGGCGAGGGTGACGGGGTCCATCGCGGTGACGTCGGGCGACATCGGTGCCGGCGGTGTGGTGGGGGCGACGCGTGCCGCGGGGACGGCGGGTGCGTGCGGGGGGAGGACGACCGGGTCGGTGTCCGTCATGGGAGCTCTTCTCGGGTACAGGGTGGGAAGTTCAGTCAACAAGTAACTCACTCGTCAAGATACCCCCATCAGTGGGGACATCTCAGGTCTTGTGAGCCGCTCGAACGCCAAGTAGCTTGATCGTCGTACCACCTCGGCACGTAGCGCGACCAACCACCGCGGGCCCGTCCGAACCACCGATCAGACCTCTTCCTCACGGAGTCCAACCATGTCTCGTGTCACGCCTCGTGCTGCCCGCCTCGCCGCCTGGATCGCTATCCCCGCCGCCCTCGTCGCCTCGGGGGTCGTCGTCTCGACGGCCTCGTACGCGGCCTTCTCCTCGACCACCGTCAACCCGACGAACAACTGGACGGCCGGCAGTGTCGCCCTGTCCGACGACGACAACAACACCGCGCTGTTCACGGCGAACAACCTGAAGCCCGGCTCGACCGGTGCGAACTGCATCGCGGTGACCTCGACCGGTTCGCTGCCCTCGGCCGTGAAGCTCTACGGCACGAACGTCTCGACCACGAAGGACCTGGCGGCGAACGTCAACCTGACCGTCGAGCAGGGCACCGGCGGCGGCTTCGGCTCCTGCTCCGGCTTCACCCCGGCCGCCACCGGCGGCTCGCTCTACAGCGGCACCGTCGCGGGCTTCGGCGCCGCCTCGACCAACTACGCGACCGGCGTCGGCACCTGGGCCCCGACCGGCACCGCGTCCGAGACGCGCGTCTACCGCGTCACCTACACGGTCTCGAGCACCGCCCCGAACACCGTGCAGGGCGGCACCGCAGCCCTCGGCTTCACCTGGGAGGCCCAGAACAGCTGAGCCGGGACCGGGGCCGAACCAGCCCCGTCCGTTCCCTCCCCGCAACGCGCCCCCGGTCGAAGGCAGTCATGAGCAGCATCGCAGTGCACGGTGGTCCCGCACCGCACGCAGCGGTCCGTGACGCCGTCGACTGGGGGCGCGTCGTCGTCGCCACCCTCGCCCGCGGCGTGGTCGCGACGCTGCTCGGCCTCGCGCTCTGGGCGGCCGCGCCGGCGCTCATCGGCTGGCAGCCGACCACCGTGATGACCGGTTCGATGGAGCCGCGGATCGTCCCCGGCGACGTGGTCGTCTCGCGCCCGGTCGGCTCGGGCGAGATCGCGACGGGCAAGGTGCTGCTGGCCGACGACCCGGACCAGGCGGACCACCTGCGCATGCACCGGTACGTCGAGGACGGCCCCGGCGGCACCATGGTCACGAAGGGCGACGCCAACCCCCAGCAGGACTCCACGCCGATCGAGCGCTCCGCCGTGCACGGCATCGCCTTCCTGCGCATCCCCTTCATCGGGACACCGATCCGGTGGATCAGCGCGGGGGAGTGGGGTCTGGTCGCGATGCTCGCGCTCGGCCTGACCGCGGTGCTCGCGCTCTGCACGATCGACGGGTCGCTCCGGCGACTCGTCGAAGCCGACGAGACCGACGGCGCAGCCGGTGGTCCGGAGGACGCGGCCGGTCCGGATGACGCCGCCGGTCCGGCAGACGGTACCGACGACGGCCTGGAGGCGCGGGACGGCGCCGCCACGGGCCTCCCGACCGCCGCGCCCACCGTCCTCACCCGTCGCGCGCTGCGTCGACGAGTCCGTCGCAGGCGGCGGCTGCGCCGCCTCGGTGGGGGCGCCGCGGTGCTCGCGCTCGCGGCGGCCGCCGGCGTCCTGCTGCCCGGAGCGGCGGACGCGGCCCCGTGGTCGCGGACCACCGTCGCACCGACCGCGACCTTCACGGCGGGCACGGCGACCGGTGTCCCCACGCTCACCTGTGCCCCGGCCGGGTCGAACACGGTGACGATCGCCTGGACCTACGACAACGGCGCGACCGTGCCGGTGTCCTTCGACCTGATGAACGGGACGGCGCAGGTGGCCAGCACGACGACCGTCGGTGCCCGTTCGATGACCTACGGGGGCGCCGGACTCCTGAACCTCGGCACCACCTACACGCTGCACCTCCGCACGAACCTCGGCAACAACTGGACCGCGACGAGCACCCCGACCGTCAAGGTCCGGGTCGTCTCGGTGCTCGGCCTGGCGTCCGCGAGCTGCGTGACCGCCTGAGTCCTCCACAGGGCACCGCGAGGTGTCCGGAGATGTCCCCGGCCGGCGTTACCGTGGCCGCATGCGCATCCTGCACACCGGCGACTGGCACCTCGGCCGCACACTGCTGGGTGCCGACCTGCTCGAGCACCAGGCCGCGTTCACCGACTGGCTCGTCGACCTCGCCCGCGAGCGCGCGGTCGACCTCGTCGTCATCGCCGGCGACGTCTACGACCGTGCGATCCCGCCGGTGGACGCCGTCCGCATGCTCTCCCGTGTGCTGGAGCGTCTCGCCGAGACCACGACGGTGGTCCTCACGCCGGGCAACCACGACTCCGCCGCACGGCTCGGCTTCGGTGCCGGCGTGATGGGGCAGCGTGTGCGCATCCTCGCCGAGCCCGCCCACGTGGCCGATCCGGTGCTCGTGCCCGACGACGACGGCCCGGTGGCCGTGTACGGCATCCCGTACCTGCACCCCGACCTCACGCGGTACGCCCTGGCGGCGGTCCCGGACGAACCCCTCGCCCGCTCGCACCACGCCGTCGTGCACGCCGCCACCGAACGGATCCGCGCTGACCTGGCGACGCGGGCCGGCACCCGCAGCGTCGTCGTCGCGCACGCCTTCGTCGGGGGTGCCGACCCGAGCGACAGCGAGCAGGACATCCGCGTCGGCGGCGTCGACCGCGTGGCCGAGTCGGTGTTCGACGGGTTCGACTACGTCGCCCTCGGGCACCTGCACGGCCCGCAGCGCGTCGGCGAGGGCGACCGGATCCGGTACGCCGGGTCGCCGCTGGCGTTCTCGTTCGGCGAGCGGCACCAGCGGAAGTCCGTGACCATCGCCGACCTCGACGCGGCCGGTGCCGTCACCGTCGAGCTCGTGCCGACCCCGGTACCGCGGCGGCTCGTCGACGTGCGGGGCAGCATCGACGCCATCGAGTCCGGGGAGTTCCGGGCCGATGCCGACGCCTGGGTCCGTGTCGCGGTGACCGACACCGTGCACCCGGAACGCATGTACGCCCGCGTGAAGGACCACTTCCCGCATGCCCTGGCGATCACGCACGAACCGGCGGACCGGCCGGCCGCCACCGCCGCGCGGGCCGTCACCGCGACGTCCGACCCGGTCGAGGTCGCCGGCGACTTCGTGGCCTTCGCCACCGGCGGGCTGCCCGACGACGACGAACGGGCGGTCCTCACCGAGGCGTACGAGGCCGCGGTGCTCGCCCTGCAGCGTGAGGGGGACCGCTGATGTACCTGCACCGACTCGAACTGCGCGCCATCGGCCCCTACCCCGACCTCGTGACGATCGACTTCGCGGCGCTGGCCGCGTCCGGGGTCTTCCTGCTCGAAGGGCCGACCGGTTCCGGCAAGTCGACGATCATCGACGCCGTCGTGTTCGCCCTGTACGGCGGACTCGCCGGTTCCGACGCCAGCTCCGACCGGCTGCACAGCCAGCACGCCGACCCCGCGGTCGAGCCGTTCGTCGAGCTCGTGTTCGAGACCGGTGCTGGCACGTACCGGGTCCGTCGCACCCCGCAGTACGACCGCCCGAAGCAGCGGGGGACCGGCACGGTGAAGCAGCAGGCGTCCGTGCAGCTGTTCCGGCTCGCCGCGCCGACCGACTTCGCCGGCGAACCCGTGTCGTCCCGCATCCCCGAGGTCGGGGTCGAGATCGCCCGGATCGTCGGACTCGACCGCGCGCAGTTCCTGCAGACCGTGGTGCTGCCGCAGGGCGAGTTCGCACGGTTCCTCCGCTCCCCGGGGGAAGACCGCCGGAAGCTCCTGCAGTCGCTGTTCGGCACCCAGGTCTACGACCGCACCGCCGACGAGCTCGCCGCTCGCCGCCGGGCCGTGCAGGCCGAGGTCGAGGGGGCCGACGACCGTGTCCGAGACGCCCTGGCCCGGTTCGCGCAGGCGGCCGACCTCGCCGAGGCCGACGAGTCCGTCGTCGCCGGCACGGTGGCGTCCCTCCGTGCGACGGCCGACGCGGCCGGGGCGGCCCGGACGGCTGCGGCTGCCGCTGCGACGGCGGCGACCGAACACGAGCGATCGGTGACGGCCCGTGCGGCCGCCCTCGAACGGCGAGCGGCGCTGCTGCGGCGGCAGACGGTCCTGAACGACGACGCCCCGGCGATCGAGCAGGCGAGGGCCGCGGTCGCGACGGCCGAGCGCGCCGCCCGGGTCGCCGCGGTGGCCGACGGCCTGGACGCCGCAACCGTCCGGGCGGACGACTCCGCCGCGGCAGCCGCCCGACTGCGCGAGCAGCACGCACTCGACGCCGTCGACGCACAGCAGGTCGCCCGGCGCCGCGACTCCCTGACCGACGCCCTGTCCGACGTCCGGCACCTCGTCGCGGTCGAGGCCGATGCAGACACCAGACGCACCGCCATCGCCGAGGCCACCGCGACCGCATCGCGGCTCACCGACGACCTCGCCGCCCTCGACACCGCGCTCGAAGCCCGGCCGACGGAACGAGCACGGATCGTCGAGGCCGCCCGCACCGCCGCGACGACCGCTGCCGACGCCGACGCCGCCGCGCACGAGGTCACCCGGGTGCAGGCGCTCCGCGCCGACCTGGCCGCCCGTGACCGCGCCGAACAGCGCGTCGCCGGTGCCGAACGCATCGTGGCCGATGCCCGCCGTCGGGCCACCGAGGCGCTCGACGCCGAACGCTCCCTGCGCGAGCGGCGGATCGCCGGACTCGCCGGAGAGCTCGGTGCCGCGCTGACCCCCGGCGACCCCTGCCCGGTGTGCGGATCGACGGCGCACCCGTCGGTGGCCGCGCCGCAGGACGACCACCCGACGATCCAGGCGGTGGAGTCCGCGGGCGACGCCACGCGTACGGCCGACCAGCAGCTCGCCGACGCCGCGGCCGACCTGGCCGTCGAGCGTGCCGAGCACCTCCGACTGACCGACGTCGTCGGCGCCGTCGACACGGTCGCCCTCGACGCCATGGCGGTGGCCGCCGACGAGCGGGTCCGAGCGGCGCACGACGCCGCGGCGCTGGTGCTGGAGCATGAGCGCGAGCGGACGGCGCACGACACCGCGACGCGGGCGCTCGAGCGCGAGCGAAACGACCTCGACGCCCGGCGCACGGTGCTCGCATCGACCGCGGCCTCCGATGCCGAGCGGCTCGAGGCCGACCTGCGATCCGTGCACGAGGCGATCGACCGGCTCGCAGCACTGCTCGACAGCGACGACGGCAGCTCGCCGGTGTCGCTCCGGGCCGTGGTCGACGAGCTCGACGGACGGCTGACGGTGCTCCGCGCCGTCGCCGAGGCCGACGACCGCGCGGCTGCCGCTGCCCGCGCGCGCGACGAGCGCAGCGCCGAGGTCGCCCGGGTCCTCGACGAGCAGGGGTTCCCCGACGTCGACGCCGCACGAGCCGGCCTGCTCGACCCCGACACCGTCGCACGCTTCCGCAGCAGCATCAGCGCCGCCGAGGCCGAACGCGCCGTCGTGCGAGCAGGGCTCGAGGACCCCGCGGTGGTGCAGGCCGCCGACGACGATCCGGAGCAGCTCGACGTGCCGGCGGCCCAGGCCGAACGGGTCCGCGCGACGGCCGAGCTCGACGAGGCCACCCGGCTCGCGGTGACCGCAGCGCACCGCGCCGAGGCCGTTGAGCAGTGTGCGACCGAGGTCGACCGCACCGTCCGTGCGCGACAGGAGACCTCGGCCCGCAGCCGCGCGGTCGTCCGGCTCGCCGACGTCGCGAACGGGGTGACATCGGTCAACCCGACCGGCATCACGCTCGGCACCTACGTGCTCATGCGGCGCTTCGAGGACGTCGTGGCGGCGGCGAACGACCGGTTGCGCGGCATGCTCGCCGGGCGCTTCACCCTCGAGACCTCCGACGAACGGGAATCCGGGTCACGGGCGCGACGGACGGGGCTCGCCCTCGCCGTGCACGACCACACGACCGACACCGTCCGTGATCCCCGCAGCCTGTCCGGCGGCGAGACGTTCACCGTGTCGTTGTGCCTGGCGCTCGGGTTGGCCGACGTCGTGCAGGCCGAGGCCGGCGGGGTCTCGCTCGGCACCCTGTTCGTCGACGAGGGGTTCGGCACGCTCGACCCCGAGACCCTCGACGACGTCATCGGGCAGTTGTCGCGACTCACCGCGGGCGGGCGACAGGTCGGGATCGTCAGCCACGTCGAGGAACTCAAGCAGCGGATCCCGGAGCGGATCGCCGTGCGACGCACCCCGGCCGGTGGGTCGCAGGTGACGACCACGGTCTGACCAGACCGGACCTGACCGCACCGGACCGGACCGGACGCTACGGGGTCGGCGTCGACTCCACCGTTCCGTCCGGCGGCGGCAGGATGTCCGCCGCGATCCACGGGAACACCCACTGGAACAGCACGAACACGATGGCGACGAGGAGCACGAGCAGCTCGAGCACCTTCAGGGCGGTGGGGCCGGGCAGCAGCCGCCAGACCAGGGGGAAGATCACTTGGCGGTCTCCGAGAGTTCCTTCGGGGTGCCCTCGGACGCGGGCATCCAGTAGTCGAGCTTCGCGTGCGTCACGAACCGCTCCGCCGCCGACCACATCGGGTGGCAGGCGGTCAGCGTCAGCCAGCGGTCCTGGGGTGTCGGTTCCACGCCGGGCTTGTTCGGCACCGGCGCGATCGTCTCGATCTTGTCGGGCGTGACGATCTGGCTGTCGGTGACCTTGTAGACGTACCAGACGTCGAACTTCGTCTTCGCGTCGGTGACCCGGACCACGACCGAGTCGCCCTTCTTGAGCTCCGCGATCTGGTTGAGGGGCTTGCCGTAGGTGACCCGGTGTCCGGCGACGGCGAAGTTGCCGGGTGCGCCGGGCATCGCGGTGTCCTGGTAATGGCCGAGCCCGATCGTGTTGAGGACCTTCTCACGATCCGTGCCCTCGCCGATCGGCCGGTTGTAGTCCTTGCCGAAGCGGGGGATCTGCATCGTGCCGAACACGTCCGACAACCCCGGCGGTTCGTCCAGCACGGGTGCGGTGCCGCGGTGCTCGGTGCCCTCGACCTTCGGGGTCTTGACCTGGTCGAGGCCCTGCACGAGCTTCGTCTGCTCGTTCACGGCGACCACGTCGGTCCACCACGCCGTCCACACGACGTACAGGCCGGTGCCGGCGCCCGCGATGATGAGCAACTCGGCGATGAGCGACACGATCGCACCGCCGACCGTCTGGCGTCTGCGCGGGGAACGCCGGGACCGCGAACCGGCTTCGTCGTCCCGTGCGCTGCGGCGCGACGGGAGGGTGTCGTGTGCGGTCACGGGGCTCCTGATCGGCTGGGTGGTCGGACAGGTCTATCAGATCACGGCGACAGGCCGGTGACGACGTTCTCCCCACCCCCGTTAACGTGGGGGCATGGAGTACCGGATCCGCCCCTTCCGCACCGAGGACACCGACGCGGTCGTCGCTCTGTGGGAATCGTGCGGCCTCGTCCGACCCTGGAACGACCCCCGACGTGACATCGCCCGCAAGCTGACCGTCCAGCCCGAGCTCTTCCTGGTCGCCGAGCCCCAGGCCGCCGGCACCGGTACCGACGACACCGACACCGACACCGCCGACACCGGCGTCGTCGCCGCGGGCATGGCCGGCTTCGACGGGCACCGCGGCTGGGTGAACTACCTCGCCGTGCGCCCCGACCTGCAGGGCTCCGGCCTCGGTCGCACCCTGATGGCCGAGTTCGAGCGGCTCCTGACCGACCTCGGTTGCCCGAAGCTCAACCTGCAGGTGCGGGCGGGCAACGAGCAGGTGCTCGGGTTCTACGCGTCCCTCGGCTACACCGACGACCGCACGGTCTCGCTCGGCAAGCGCCTCATCCCCGACGCCTGACCGCGCCCGCCCGTCGCACCGTGCGGGTTCGCTCATCCGTTGCGGCGTTGGCGGCTCGGTGCGGACTTGCAGCACCGCACCGAGACGCCAACGCCAGCGCCACCGACGCGACGAACGCCAGCACGATGCCGATCCACTGCTGCGCGGTCAACCGCTCCCGCAGCACCACCCCGGCCAGCACCACCGTGCCGATCGGGTAGAGCGCGTTGAGCACACTCACGACGGGCAGGGTCGCCGGATCGTCGCTGCTGTGCAGCCCCGCCTGGATGAACACGTTCGCCATGGCGTCGAAGACGCCGCACACGGCGACGGTGACCAGCAGCCGCGGACCCCATGCGCGACCCGACCGAGGCCCGCGGACGGCGGAGGCCCCGTCGGGGCGGGCCGACGTCGGGGCGGACACCGGGCCTCCCGTCCGGAGCACGACGACGAGCGCCGCCGCACCCAGCAGCACCGCCTGCAGCACCCGCGCGACCACGAGGGGCGCGATGCCCGAGTCGGACGGCGTCATGTCGTAGGCCAGCACGATCCCGCCGAAGCCGCACCCGGCGACGGCGGCGGCGGCGACGCCCCGGGCGGTGAGCCGCGCGCCCGAGGCGTCCCGGACCACCGCGACCAGGACCACCGCGACGACCGCGACCACGAGCGCGCTTGTGGCCACGGGCGACAGCACGGTGCCGCGGAACACGGCGACGAGCACCGGCACGACGGCCGCGAAGACGGCGGTGACGGGGGAGAGCACGCTCATCGGCCCGATCGCGAGTGCCGCGTAGAGCAGCAGCACCCCGACGCCGCCGGAGAGGCCGGCGACCGCGCCCCAGACCGCGGCCGGCCACGAGAACACGCCACCCAGGACCACCAGTCCGACGAGCAGCGGCACGATCCCGATCGCGGCGGCCACCGCCGTGACGACGACCGGGCGGACCCGGCGCGAGGCGAGTCCGCCCAGGAAGTCGGCGAACCCGTAGACGATCGCGCCGGACAGGCCGAACAGGACGGTGAGCACGGCTCCCATCCTGCCCGGCCCGGTACCCTGCGGTGCGTGAGTGTTCCCTACCAGCGCCTGCCCCGGATCGACGGACGGTGGAGGTGGTGGCGGCCGCTCGTCGCCCTCGCGTTCCTGGCGGGGTGGTACCTCGTGTCGCAGATCGTCATCGCGGTCGCGTACTTCGTGCCGATCGGCGCAACGCAGGGGCCGCAAGCCCTGATCGACCTGCAGAACGACCTGGCCGGAGGCGCGCTCGACCCCACCGACCCGCTGATCCTGTCGCTGTCGCTCGTCTCGCTCGTGGTCCTGCTGCCGGGGATCCTGCTCGCCGTGAAGATCGCGCGGATCGGACCGGCCGGCATCCTGTCGTCGACGCGGTTCCGGGTCCGGTGGGCCTGGACGGCGTGGTGCCTGCTGCCGACGCTCGTCATCGCGGCGTTCATGTTCGTCTGGCAGACCGGCCTGTTCAGTGGCGGCGGGATGATCACGACCGACGGCGGCTTCGCCTGGAACCACGACGCGATCGGCCAGTCGACGGTCTCCCTCGGCACCCTCACCCTGACGATCGTCCTCGTCGTCCTGCTCGTCCCGTTCCAGGGCGCTGCCGAGGAGTACATCTTCCGCGGCTTCCTGATGCAGACGGTCGCGTCGTGGATCCCGCGTCGCGTCGGCACGGTCATCGCCGTGGCGGTCTCGACGGTCGTCTTCGCGGTGCTGCACATCCCGAACGGCTACAACGTCTGGGGCATCCTCGACGTCGGCTCGTTCGGCCTGATCGCGGCGATCATCGTCCTCCGGACCGGCGGGCTCGAGGCCACGGTCCTGCAGCACGCGTTCAACAACATCATGATCTTCGTGCTGCAGGCGCCCGGCTGGTCCGGGATCGACCTGACCTCGTCGGACGCGAACGGCACGTGGCAGGGAACGCTCGTCACCCTCGTCACGTCGCTCGCGTTCTGGGGCATGGTCGAGTTCCTGGCGTGGTGGCGTGGGCTGGACCGCCGGTTCGCCGGCCACGAGGCGCCCCGGTTCCGCGGTGTGACCCCGGCCTGGGCGGGCGGCGTCCGCTGGACCCGGCCGGGAGGCACGGGCTGGGCGACCACGCCGGCCCGCGCCGACGACGTGGCCGGTTCCGACCACCGTGCCGGCTCCGACACGGACGGTGCTGTGGACAGTGCGGTGGGTGTCGCCGGTCGCCCGTAGGCTCGTGGCATGAGCACCACGCCCGCGTCCGCTGCCGTGCCTGCTCCCGCCGCCGTGTCCGCACCCCGTGCCGCTGCGCTCGACGTGCTGCACCGTGTGTGGGGCTACGACGACTTCCGCGGCGAGCAGGCGGCCATCATCGACCAGGTGGTGGCCGGTGGCGACGCCCTGGTGCTCATGCCGACCGGTGGCGGCAAGTCCCTCTGCTACCAGGTGCCATCGCTCGTCCGCGACGGCGTCGGGGTCGTGGTGTCGCCGCTCATCGCCCTCATGCAGGACCAGGTCGACGCCCTGGCCGCGAACGGCGTGCGCGCCGCGTTCCTCAACTCCACGCAGGGCCCCGACGAACGGTCCCGGGTCGAGCGTGCCGTCGTGCAGGGCGAGGTCGACATGCTCTACCTCGCGCCCGAGCGGCTCCGGCTCGAGTCCACCCGTGCGCTCCTCGACCGGGCGCGCGTCTCGCTGTTCGCCATCGACGAGGCACACTGCGTCGCCCAGTGGGGGCACGACTTCCGCCCGGACTACCTCGAGCTGAGCGTCCTGCACGAGCGGTGGCCGACGGTGCCGCGCATCGCCCTGACCGCCACCGCCACGCCGCAGACCCACCGCGAGATCTCCGCACGGCTCGGCCTCGACGACGCCGCGCACTTCGTCGCCGACTTCGACCGGCCGAACATCCAGTACCGCATCGAGCCGAAGACCGGGGCGCTGCAGCAGCTGCTCACCTTCATCCGCACGGAGCACAGCGGCGACGCCGGCATCGTGTACTGCCTGTCCCGCAACTCCGTGGAGCGCACCGCGTCCGCCCTGGCCGAGCAGGGGATCAACGCCCTGCCGTACCACGCGGGCCTCGACGCCCGGGTGCGTGCCCGCAACCAGTCGACGTTCCTGCGCGAGGACGGCGTCGTCATGGTGGCGACGATCGCGTTCGGCATGGGCATCGACAAGCCCGACGTCCGGTTCGTGGCGCACCTCGACCTGCCGAAGTCGGTCGAGGGCTACTACCAGGAGACCGGCCGTGCGGGTCGTGACGGGCTGCCGGCCACCGCGTGGCTCGCGTACGGCCTGAACGACGTCGTGCAGCAGCGGCGGATGATCGACCAGTCCGAGGGCGACGCCGCACACCGTCGGCAGCTGAGCGCCCACCTCGACGCCATGCTCAGCCTGTGCGAGACGATCGAGTGCCGCCGGGTGCGGCTGCTCGCGTACTTCGGGCAGGAGAGCACGGCGTGCGGCAACTGCGACACGTGCATCGCGCCGCCGGAGTCGTGGGACGGCACCGTCCCCGCGCAGAAGCTGCTGTCCACCGTCGTGCGGCTCGAGCGTGAGCGCCGCCAGCGGTACGGCGTCTCGCACCTCGTCGACATCCTGATCGGCAAGCAGTCGCCCCGCGTGCAGGAACTCCAACACGACACCCTGGCGACCTTCGGCATCGGCGCGGACCTGTCCGAGGGCGAGTGGCGCGCGGTCGCACGACAGGTGCTGGCCCAGGGCTACGCGGCGGTGTCAGGCGACGGCTTCGGCACGGTCGTCCTCAGTCCCACGAGCGCCGAGGTCCTGACCGGCAAGGTGCAGGTGCGGATGCGTCGCGACCCGGTCAAGGCTCCGCGAGCCGGACGCAGCAGTCGACGGACGGTCGTCACCGACATGCCGCAGGAAGCCGTCGGCCTGTTCGAGGCCCTGCGTGCCTGGCGTGCAGCCGAGGCCCGCGAGCAGGGCGTCCCCGCGTACGTGGTGTTCAACGACGCGACGCTCCGGGGCATCTCCGCCGTCCGACCTGCCGACGTCGACCAGCTCGGCGAGATCTCCGGCGTCGGCGCGGCGAAGCTCGAGCGGTACGGGCGCGCGGTCCTCGACGTCGTCGCCGCGGCCGACTGACGCCCGGCCACTACTGCATGCCGTTCCGGGCATGTGCCCTCCGCGCACCTCATTACACTCGGTAGCTCGTCACCACGAGGAGGTCCGGTGTCCGGTTCGACGAAGTTCGCCACCGTGCTCAGTCGCGCGGTGGTGACCCCGCTCGCCCGGTTGCTGTGGCGCCCGAAGATCATCGGTCGTCGGAACGTCCCGAAGCGTGGTGCGGTGATCCTCGCGAGCAACCACCGCTCGTTCATCGACTCGCCCGCGATCACGCTCATGGCACCGCGCAAGGTGTCGTTCCTGGCGAAGCAGGAATACTTCACGGGTTCGGGTCTCAAGGGAGCCGTCTCGCGGGCGTTCTTCGGTGGCATCGGCGCCATCGGGGTCGAACGTGGCGCGGGTGCGGCGGCGCAGCAGGCCCTCGACCTCGGGCTGGCACGCCTGCAGGAGGGCGAGGCGTTCGCGATCTACCCGGAGGGCACACGCTCGCTCGACGGCCGGATCTACAAGGGACGCACAGGTGTGGCGTGGCTGGCGCTGACGAGCGGCGCCCCCGTGGTGCCCGTCGCGCTCACCGGCACCGAGGACGTCCAGCCGGTCGGGTCCCGGCTGCCGAAGCTCGCCCGCGTGACGATCGAGTTCGGGCAGCCGATCGACCTGTCGTCCTTCGGCGAGGCGTCGTCCGGTCGTGCTCGGCGCCACGCGACCGATGCGGTGATGGCGGCGATCCAGGAGCTCAGCGGCCAGGAGCCGGCGAACACCTACAACAACCCGCCCGCGACGATCGTGGAACGGGTCCGTCGGGCGCTGCAGCCGGACGACCCGACCGCGGCCGCCGTCGACCCGGACTGATCACCGCGACTGTCCGGTCACTATTGCACATCTGAAATATCGATGGTTGAATGGCGGACGTGCCGCTCGGCACGCCGCCATCGCCGGTCGCCCGAGAACGACCAGCCACGACATCCAGATCGGACCGTCCGCAGCATGTCCTCCACCCCGCTCTTCGACTCCATCGCCCAGCGTCGCGATCAGGCCGACGCTCCGCACTCCACCGTGCGCTCCACCCCGTCGCCGGCGATCGCCGTCGTGACCCCGGCGCCGACCTCGCCGATGTCCGCACCCGTCCGCCCGGGTGACTCCACGCTGGTGCCGGCCGCCCTCGTCGCCGCGATCGACGAGATCCCGGTCCGGGTGGCATCGGCCCTGGTGACCGAGGTCACGATCCGCCCCGAGCACCTCGTCCTGGTCGAGACCGTCGCCGACGCGATCACCCGCGCGGTCGTCGACGCCGTCGTGTGCGAGCTGGACCGGATCGCCCGTGACGGCGTCGTCCGCGTCTGACCGGGCCGGGCGCCCCACGATGACGACCCTCGACGACGACCTGCCCCGGCGCCCACGCGGTGCCGAGCGCCGCGCCGCCGCCCCACCGACCGCGCCCCGGCCGCGCCGTGCACGGCACGCTGCACAGCCGGGGCCGCTCCGAGCCGCCGGGGTGGCGGTGCCCCCTCCCGTCACCCCGGCTTCCACCCAGCCCACACGACGCATCCGGCCCACGCAGCCTGCCGCTCCCGAGCATCCCGCCGCACCCGAGCATCCCGCCGCTCCCGCGCGCCGCCGCCCCGCGTCCTTCCGGATCCCCGCCCGGCGGACCCTCCCCGCCGCGGCGGTCACTGCCGTCACGTGCCTGTTCGTCGCGGTCGGCTCCCCGCAGACCGCCGTCGCAGCTCCGGCCGCTCCGGAACCCACGTCGGCAGCCACCGGCACGCAGCACTTCGTCGCCGACGGTTCGTCCGGGCCGACCGCCGGCCGCGACGACTTCTCGGTCGGCCGTGCAGCGGCAGCGCTCCGGGTCCCCGGTGGCTCGGGTCCGACCGGTGGCGCCGCCCGCCCCACGGTCGGTGCGATCCCGGACGCCGGTGGCTTCGGCTCCCGCTGGGTCGTCGGCTGTGCGGCCTGCTCGTCGAACCACCAGGGGGTCGACTTCGCCGCGGCCATCGGAACCCCGGTCGTCGCCGCGCTGCCCGGCCGGGTCGTCTCGGCGGGGGCCCTGGGTGGCTACGGCAACCAGGTCCTCCTGCAGCACGCCGACGGCACCGCGACCCGGTACGGACACCTGTCGGTGATCGACGTCCGCCCCGGCCAGGTCCTCGGCGCGGGAGAGCGCCTCGGGGCCGTCGGCAACACGGGCGTCTCGACCGGCGCCCACCTGCACTTCGAGGTCATCGTGGCCGGTACCCCGATCGACCCGGCCGCCTGGCTGCAGGCTCGCGGGCTCCTCTGACGGCGTCGGGCGTAGCGTCGGAGCGGTCGCGGCACGGTGTCGCGCCAGGACGGAGACGCACGTGCGAGTGACGGTGTTGGGGACGGGTGCGATGGGTGCCGGCGTGGCGGGATCACTGCTCCGCGACGGCCACGAGGTGACGGTCTGGAACCGCAGTGCCGACAAGGCCTCGCCCCTGGGTGACCGCGGCGCGACGGTGGCGAGCGACCCTGGCACTGCCGTCGAGCACGCCGAGGTCGTCCTGCTCACCCTGTTCGACACCGATGCGGTCGTCGACGTCCTCGAGCAGGCTGCCGGCGACGCCCCGACCGACGCCGTGTGGGTGCAGGCCTCGACGATCGGGGTCGACGGCACCGCGACGATCGTGCAGCTGGCCGAGAAGTACGGCATCACCCTGGTCGAGGCGATGATGCTCGGCACGAAGGCCCCCGCCGAACAGGGCACGCTCACGATGCTCGCGGCCGGTCCGGCGGACCTGCTCGACCGTGTCGACCCCGTGCTCGACGCGATCGGCGCGAAGACCGTCCGCGCCGGTGACCACGTCGGCGACGGCACCGCTCTCAAGCTCGCCGCGAACGCCTGGATCGCCTCGATCACCGCGGCGACCGGGCAGTCCCTGGCCCTCGCGGCGGCGCTCGGGCTGGACCCCGCGCTGTTCCTGCAGGCCATCGAGGGCAGCGCGAGCGACTCCGCCTACGCCCACACCAAGGGCGCCGCGATGATCGCCCGCGAGTTCCCCGCCCAGTTCGCACTCGACGGCCTGCGGAAGGACATCGGGCTCATCACCGATGCCGCCCGGACCGCGGGGGTGTCAACCACGCTGCTCGAGGCACTCGGCCGCGTCTACGCCGATGCCAGCGCAGCCGGGCACGGGGGCGACGACATCGCTGCGGTCGGCACCGCGTTCTGACGCACGGGCCCACGCACGCGCGCACGGGCACACGCACGGACCGGCCGACCGGCCGACCGATCAGCCCCGACGGAACAACTGCCGCAGACGCTTCGTGAGCCGCCCGACGGCCTCGTCGTTCATGGTGTTGGCGAGGTCGAAGGCCTCACGAGCCGGATCGGACCCGGCCTGGATGCGCCGGAGTGCTGCGTCGGCACGGGCTCGCGAGTCGAGCTCCGCGAACGGCATGTCGTCCTCGGGGTGGTGCTCGCCACGAGGGTCCATGCGGTCCAGGTTACGCGCGACGGGGGTGGTGCGGCCCGGCGTCGAGCTCGTCCACGACGCGGACCATCTCGTCCAGGAACTCCACGACGACGGCCATCTCGTTGCTCGGCAGGTGCTCGGTGACCTCGAGCGCGCGGGTGTCGAGCTCCTCGATGACCCGGAGCGCGTGCCGCATCGAGGTGCCGGTGGCGGTGAGGATCACGCCACGGCGGTCGTTCGGGTCGGCGTGCCGTTCGACGTGACCGCTGCGGACGAGTCGGTCGACGAGCGCCGACGTCGACGCCGCGGTGATCTCGAGCCGCTCGGCGAGGTCCTTCGCGTTGACGGTGCGGCCGTCGTGCTGGGCGTCGATCAGGAACCGGATCGCCAGCAGGGCGTTCTCGCCGATCCCCAGTGCCTCGCGCGCTCGGCGCTGGGCGGCGCTCTCGGCCGTCCGGTACCGCCGCAGGGCGTTGAGGACGTCCACGGCGGAGACCTCGGAGTCCTCGTACCAGTACCCCGCGGTGCTGGTCATCACCTCGGACGTCATGCCCCAATGCTAGACGCTCTAGTTAGATTGTCTAGCGAGCGCGGAGACGGGACACCTGCAACACCCGTGACGCGGTTCTGTAACACCCCGGCAACGCCGGCTCGTTAGGTTCTGGACATGCAGGAGCAGCCGTGCTGAGCCGCCTCGCGGGGAACGTCTTCCACGTGGGGAGCGCGGTGGAGCGCACCGACGTCGTCGCACGGTTGCTCGACGTCTACGTCGCCCGCCGAGAACCGGGCACCCTCGACGACGACCGGCTCGTGTCCACCGAGCTCCGCAGCGTCATCGGGACCACCGGCCCCGCGAACGACCCGGACCGTGCCGCCACCGTCGACGCCCTCGCGCTCGACCGGCACGAACCCGCGTCCATCGCCGCCGCGGTCGCCGTCGCCCGCGACCACGCACGCCGTGCCCGCGAGGTCGTCTCGAGCGAGCTCTGGGACTGCCTCGACGTCACGCGGTCGCGGATGCCCCGGAAGATCGCCCCCGACCGGGCGCACGAGTTCCTCGGCTGGGTGCGGGAGCGCAGTGCCCTCGCCATCGGTGTGGTCGAGGGAGACGCCAGCCGTGACGAGGTGTGGGAGTTCTTCACCCTCGGGCGATCACTCACCCGCTGCGCCTCCACCGCACGGCTGCTGGCGTCGCGGCTGCTCGAGCCGGACGCGGTCACCTCGTGGACGGCGGCGCTCCGGGCGTGCGGTGCGGGCGAGGCCTTCCTGCGCGGCCGTGACCACGCCCCGGTGCCGTCCGACGCCGCCGCCTTCCTGCTCCTCGACGCGCACAGCCCGCGGTCGTTGCGCTTCACGGTGCACCGCGCGGCCGAGTGCCTGGCCGACGTCGCCCCGTCCTGCGTCGCGGACGAGGTCGCCGGGTTCGACGAGGTCCGGGCACTGCTCGACGGGATCCCGGAAGAGTCGGCGCTGGCGGTGGCGGGTGACGTCGGGCAACGGCTGGCAGTGGCTGCCGACCGCGTCGCCGCAGCGCTCGACGAGCGCGTCTTCGCGTCGTCCGCGCCCGTGCTCTGAGCTCACCCGGCGCGCGTGTCCGGACCCGGGTCGTCGCGTGTGGCGGGACCGGGCCGGTCCGCACGTCGCGAGCGAGGCCGTGTGCCCGGGTGGCGCCGGACGGGAGGCCCGTGGCGGCGCCGGTGCGGGCCTCCCGTCCGACGGTCGGTGCGTCACGGGCCGTCGGCCGACGGGCAGGGCGACCCGCCGGTCCGTCAGACGGCGCTGGAGCGGTCGGCGAGCGTCTCGTCGCGTTCCAGCTCGCGGCGGAGCGCCGCGCGCGAGCCGACCACCGGCACGGCGTGCGTGATCGCCAGGTGCAGTCTCGAGTCGGCGTCGTAGCGCAGCCGGACCCGCTGGTACCGGACGAGCCAGACGAGCGCGATCCCGAGTGCGACGAAGCCCGAGGCCGCGCCGACGACGATCGCCCAGCGTGGGCCGAAGGCGTCGGCGACGGCACCGACGAGCGGGGCGCCGATGGGGGTGCCGCCCGCGAAGATCGCCATGTAGAGCGCCATGACGCGTCCGCGCATCGCGGGCTTCGTCGTGGTCTGCACCAGGGCGTTCGCCGTGGTCATGAAGGTCAGGGACGCGAGCCCGACGAACACCAGCACGATCGCGAAGGTCCAGTACGTCGGGGCGAGGGCAGCGGCCGTGCACGCGAGCCCGAACCCGCCGGCGGCGAGCACGAGGGTGCGCATCCGCGGCTTGTCCCGGCGGGCGGACAGCAGCGCACCGAGCACCGAGCCGATCGCCATCACCGAGTTGAGCAGCCCGAACTCGCCGGCGCCCTGGTGGAACTCGACCCGCGCCATCGTCGAGGTGAAGATCGGGAAGTTCACGCCGAACGTGCCGACGACGAAGATCATGCAGAGCACGACCACGATGTCCGGCCGGGTGCGGACGTACCGGAAACCGGCGACGATCTGCCCCTTGCCGCGGCCCGCCCGGACCCGCTCGGCGAGCTGGGCGGGGTCGACGAACCGGAGTGCGAGCAGGACGGCCAGGAACGACCCGGCGTTGATGACGAACACCCATCCGGAGCCGATCGCCGCGATGAGCACACCGGCGACCGCGGGGCCGATCAGGCGTGCGGCGTTGAACGACGCGGAGTTCAGGGCGACGGCGTTCGAGACGTCCTCGCCCTGCACGACGTCGGAGACGAAGGCCTGCCGGATCGGAGCGTCGAACGCGGCGACGATGCCGAGTGCCAGCGCGAAGCCGTACAGCGCGAGCAGGGTGGCGGTGTGCGTGAGGACCATGACGCCGAGCCCCAGCCCGAGCAGTCCCATCAGGCCCTGGGTGAGCATGAGCATCTTCCGGCGGTCGAACCGGTCGGCGGCGAGCCCGGTGAGCGGCAGGAGCAGCAGCTGGGGGCCGAACTGCAGGGCCATCGTGATGCCCACCGCGACGGCGTTGTTGTCCGAGAGCTGGGTCAGGACGATCCAGTCCTGGGCGGTGCGCTGCATCCAGGTGCCGACGTTCGACACCAGGGCGCCGGCGAACCAGATGCGGTAGTTGCGTCCGGCGAGGGAGCGGAACATGGCGGTCACTGCTGGGCCAGCCTCCTCATGATCTCGGTGGCGTCGGCGAGGGTGCTCCGCTCGTCGGCGGTGAGTGCTGCGAGTCGCGGGGAGAGCCAGCCGTCGCGGCGGCGTCGGGTCTCCTCGACGAAGGCGGCTCCGGCTGGCGTCGCACCGAGCAGCACCTTGCGGCGGTCGTCGCCGTGCCCGCACTTCGACACCAGGCCCCGCTCGACCAGCACCGCGATGGTCTTCGTCATCGAGGGCGGCGTGACGCCGTCCTGTCGGCTCAGGTCGGCCAGGGTCATGGCGCCGTCGCGGTGCAGGCGGGCGAGGGCGGAGAACTGTGCGTCCGTGACGCTCGAGTCGGCCTTCTGGGCACGGAGTGTGCGGGACAGCCGGTTCACCGCGATGCGGAGGTCGGTGGCGTCGGTCATCGTTCGTTAGCCTATCTCATTAGTTCAGCGAACGAACTTGATTTCGGACGTACCTGGTCGAAACGGGCGTACCTGGTCGGTTCTTCTGACCAGGCACGCCCGTTTCCGCTTTCCAGCGCGGGTGCGATGGGAAGAAAGGTCGGACGGGAGGCCCGCCCTGCGTGCGCCGGTCGGCTCGCGCTGGGCGGGCCTCCCGGCCTTCAGAGCCGCGCGTCCGTCAGGATCGCGTCGTGCGGGAGCAGGGCGTGCACGCCCCACGTGCGGTTCGCGACCTGCGTGATGCGCATGCTCACCGCCACGCTCGCCATCGCGAGTGCCTCGGCGCGGCCGATCCCGTGCAGCCCGACGATCCAGTCGACCATCCGGTCGAGCGCCGTGGCCGTCGCGACGTTGAGATCGGCATCGAAGCCGAAGGTGATGCGTCCGGCGGGGGTGTCGGCGTGCACACCCTCGACCGGGGCCGCATCGAGGAGCGTCAGGGTCATCGTCGTGGTCATGCCGCACTCGACCGCCGTGCCGGAGACCTCGCCGTCGCCCTGGGCCGCGTGCCCGTCGCCGACGTGGAGCAGGGCGTCCGGCACCGTCACGGGCAGGTACAGGGTGGAGCCGGCGACGAGCTCGCGGCAGTCGATGTTGCCGCCGCCGACCGTGCGGGGCGGGATCGTGGAGTGTTCGCCGGTGGGCTCGGGTGGGACGCCGACGACGCCGAGGAACGGTGCCGTCCGCACCCCGAGGCCGAGCTGGTTCACGGCGACGCCGGCGGAAACGTCGATGTCCCAGAGCAGCGGGCCGCGCGACGCCGGATCGGTCAGGCCGAGTGCGCGGTTCACGGGGGAGTCGACCCCGCCCGAGGCCGTGTAACCCCAGTCGTCGGGCACGAGGTCGTCGAAGCGCACCGCCAGGACCATCCCCGGACGTGCTCCCGCGACGGCGATCGGCCCGACCAGGCAGTGGCCCCGGCGCGGGTCGATCAGGGTCGGAGCGTCGAGGCCCGGGCCCGGCTGGCGTTCGGTGTAGCCCGCGGCGCTCAGGGTGCGGACGGTCACCGTGTCGCCCGGTTCGACGGTCAGGACCGGCTGGCGTTCGGCGGTGAAGACGTCGACGGCGGAGTCGACCGCGGCGTCGAGGTGGTGGGTGGTCACCGTTCGATCATCCCAGGCGGGGCGGGTGCGGGGCGGTTCTGGGCGTACCTCGCGGAATCGGGCGTACCTGGTCGGAACGGGCGTACCTGGTCGGGAGTTCTGACCAGGTACGCCCGGTTCCACCAGCCATCGCGGGTGTTCTGGGAAGGAACGTCCTCAGTGGAACTGGGGGATCGTGAGCCAGATGCCCGCCAGCACGGCGGCGATGCACAGCGCGAAGCACAGCACGGCACCGGCCAGCGCCGCCGGCGGGGTGTGCCCGGAGCGCGGGCTCTCGTCGGAGTACTGCGTGCGCTCGCCGCCGGCGTCGTCCGGCTGCCCCGTGCCGAGCAGGCGCAGGCCGAGCGTGTACACGAGCACCAGGCCCACGGCGGCCACGAAGCCGACGCCGGCGACCGTGCCGATCGCGGTGAAGTCGATGTCCATCGTCGTTCCCCTCAGTTCGCTGCGCCGGTCGGCTGCGGCTCGGGCTGCTCGGTCGGCCCGGCTGCGTCGGTCGTGATGTCCTCGTGCGAGATCGGCTTGCGCTTCGCCAGGACGTAGAAGGTGAGCCCGCCGGCCAGGGCGAGGACCGCGACGAGCACCAGCCCGAACGCCGAGGTCGACGCGAGCCAGGTCGCGAGCGCCCCGACCACCGCAGCGGCGGGCAGCGTGATCACCCATGCGATGACGATGCGGCCGACGACCGACCAGTGCACGTCGGCGAGCTTCTTGCCGAGGCCCGAGCCGACGACCGCGCCGCTCGTCACGTGGGTCGTCGAGAGCGCGAAGCCCAGGTGCGACGAGATGAGGATCGTCGCGGCGGAGCTCGTCTCGGCGGCGAAGCCCTGCGGCGACTGCACGTCGGAGATCTTCTTGCCGACGGTCTGCATGATCCGCCAGCCGCCCATGTACGTGCCGAGGCCGATCGCGAGCCCGCAGGCCAGGATCACCCAGAGCGCCGGACCGGTGCCGGCGGCCTGGTAGTTCGCGGCGATGAGGGTCAGCGTGATGACGCCCATCGTCTTCTGCGCGTCGTTCGTGCCGTGCGCGAGCGACACCAGCGACGCCGAGATCGTCTGCCCGTGCCGGAACCCGGTCGCCGCACCGTGGGTGGTCGCGTTCTTCGTGAGCACGTACGCCAGGTACGTCGCGACCAGGGCGATCACCCCGGCGATGACCGGGGAGAGCAGCGCCGGCAGCACGACCTTCGACACCACCGTCGCCCAGCTGATCGAGTTCAGACCCGCCCCGATGATCGAGGCGCCGATGAGCCCGCCGAACAGCGCATGGGTGGACGAGGACGGCAGCCCGAGGTACCAGGTCGCCAGGTTCCAGAGCACCGCGCCGACGAGCCCCGCGAAGATCATCGTGGGGGAGATGTGGATGCCGTCCTGCCCCTCGCGGATGATGCCCTGCGAGACGGTCTTGGCGACCTCGGTGGACAGGAACGCGCCGACCACGTTGAGCACGGCGGAGATGAGCACGGCGGTCCGGGGCTTGAGCGCTCCCGTGGCGACCGACGTGGCCATGGCGTTCGCGGTGTCGTGGAAGCCGTTCGTGAAGTCGAACACGAGGGCCACGACGATCACCAGCGTGACGATGACGATGACGTCCATGCGCAGGACGCTAGGCCCGCCTGGAACCCCCTGCGTGAACGCCGGGTGAACAGGTCCGTGATGGAGCGCGTCTGCGAGGATGCTCACGTGCCCACCTTCTCCGCCGCTCGCGGCGACGCCTCGTTCACCGACGCCCACGGCGTCGAGATCGTCTACTCGACCTGGCGTGCGGCGCGGCCGAAGGGTGTCGTGCAGATCGCGCACGGGGTCGGGGAGCACGGACTCCGGTACGAACCGCTCGCGCAGGACCTGGTGCGCGCCGGCTACACCGTGCACGCGAACGACCACCGCGGGCACGGACGCACCGGCTTGACCCAGTGGGACGGCGATCACGCCAAGCTCGGTCGGCTCGGCCCGGGCGGCCTGCGCGCGGCGATCGCCGCGGTCGAGCAGATGAGCGCAGTCGCGCGGGCCGACGAACCCGGGTTGCCGCTCGTGCTGCTCGGGCACTCGTGGGGGTCGCTGATGGCGCAGCGGATCGTGAACACCTCGTCGGACCGCTACGACGGCGTCGTCCTGTCCGCGAGTGCCTACCGGCTGCCCGGCTGGATGAACAGCGGCGACCTCAACGCCCGGCACGCGGGGTCCGGGCCCACCAAGTACGAGTGGCTCACCCGCGACCGCACGATCATCGACGCGATGGCGGTCGACCCCCTGGCGGTCGAGGCCGACGTCATCGGGCTGTTCGGGCTCGCCGACACCCTCCGGCTGCTCGGTGTGCCGCGACGGGGCATCCCGCACGACCTGCCGATGCTGCTGCAGGTCGGCTCCGACGACACCCTCGGGGGTCCGCGCTCGATCGAGCGTCTGGCGCAGGCGTACCGCCGACGCGGCCGGCTGTCCGACGTGACCGTGCAGGTGTACGAGGGCGCGCGCCACGAGGTCTACAACGAGACGAACCGCGCAGAGGTCATCGGCGACCTGGTCGCGTGGCTCGACCGGGTGACGACGCGCTGACGGCGCTCGCCGCGTCCTGCGACGCGACCGGCGACGGACTGGAGGCCCGTGGCGGCGCCGCCACGCGCCTCCAGGCCGTCACCAGGCCGGCTCACTGCCGGGCCGTCGGCCGTCCGGAATAGGGTTGCGGCATGCACGGTGAGTACAAGGTCCCCGGAGGCAAGCTGGTCGTCGTCGACCTCGAGGTCGTCGACGGCACGATCCAGCAGTTCCGCCTGGCGGGTGACTTCTTCCTGGAACCCGACGACGCGCTGCCGCTCATCGACGCGGCCGTGAACGGGCTCCCCGCCACCACCGACGCCGCGGGCATCGCCGCAGCCGTGCGGGCGGCCCTGCCGACCGATGCGGTGCTGCTCGGCTTCACGCCCGAGTCCGTCGGCGTCGCGGTGCGCCGCGCGCTGTCGCGGGCCTCGACCTGGCGCGACCACGACTGGCAGATCGTGCACGAGGGGCCGATCAGCCCGAACGAGCACCTCGCGCTCGACCAGGTGCTGACCGAAGAGGTCGGTGCCGGCCGTCGTGGGCCCACGCTGCGCATCTGGGAGTGGGACCAGCCGGCCGTCGTGATCGGCTCGTTCCAGTCGCTCAAGAACGAGGTCGATCCCGCCGGCGCCGAGAAGTACGGCGTGCAGGTGGTCCGACGCATCTCCGGCGGCGGCGCGATGTTCATGGACGCCGGCGCCGTCATCTCCTACTCGCTGTACGTGCCGTCCGACCTGGTGCAGGGCATGACCTTCGCCGACTCGTACGCGTTCCTCGACGAGTGGGTGATCGAGGCGCTCAAGTCGCTCGGCATCGAGGCGTACTACCAGCCGCTCAACGACATCACCTCGACCAAGGGCAAGATCGGCGGGGCCGCACAGAAGCGCCTCGGCACCGGGTCGCTGCTGCACCACGCCACCATGAGCTACGACATGGACGGCGAGAAGATGGTCCAGGTGCTGCGGATCGGGCGCGAGAAGATGAGCGACAAGGGCACCACCAGCGCCGCGAAGCGCGTCGACCCGCTCCGCTCGCAGACCGGGCTGTCCCGCGCCGAGATCATCGAGCGGCTGATCGGCACCTTCACCCGCCTGTACGGGGCGACCGAGGGGCACGTGACCGAGGCCGAGCGGGAGCGGGCGCAGGAGCTGGTCCGGACGAAGTTCGCGACGAAGGAGTGGCTCGAGCGGGTGCCGTGAGCCCTGCTCGGTCGACGGTGGACGCGACGGCCGGAGCTGAGGGGGGACGTCCCGGCCGCCGCTGCTGTCGAGTCTGCGCCTCGACCTCATGAACCAGACGTGTGGATGATGAGAATCCCCCGCGCGGCTGATCCGCTCGCCGCCCGGCCCACGTAGCGTCGCTGCCGTGAACTGGTTGATCTTCCTGGGGGCGGTGGCCGCCGTGGCCGTCGTGGTGTGGATCGCCGATCGCATGGGGTGGATCGACCTGTCGAACAAGTCCCAGCGGAGCGGTGGATCCGGAGGCATGGGCGGGATGCTGGACGAGGTGTTCGCACCGACTCGGCACGAGACGCAAGCCGAGTACGAACGGCAGGCGCGCCTGCCGAAGCAGGCCCCGACACCGGCGGACGACGATCACGACCTGCTCAGCGGCAGCGTGCTCATCCGGGTGCCGACGGTGCGGAGCGCTGGGCGGCACGAGGCCCGCGTGGGGACGCACGACCGCTCGTACTGAGCGGACGGGTGCCGCGCTCGTCTGTGCGTCGCTCGCGTCAGCGCGTCGTGAGCTCCTGGTAGTCCGGGTGCCGCTCGATCCACGCGTGCACGTAGCTGCACTGCGCGACGACCCGGCGTGACGAACTCGCACGCACGTCGTCGAGGGCGTGCTGCACCAGGATCGACGCGTGCCCACCACCGCGGTGCTCGGGATCGACCTCGGTGTGCACGAAGCGGATCTCGTCGCCGTCGATCTCGTACGCCGCGAGGCCGATGACCTCGCCGTCCTCGATCAGGGAGTACTGCTGCTTGTCGGTGTCGTTGCGGACCTCGGGTGCTGCTGCCATGCACTCGACCGTACGCCGGGGCCTGAGCGCGCGCTCTGTGCTGCACGCTGGCTCCGTGCACTGCGCGGTGCGGTGCGCGTCGAGCGTGCTCGCTCGGTGCGCGACAATGGGTCCGTGCGCAGGGGAGACGACCGAGGGCCGGACCGCGTCGTCCTCGGCGACGCCCTCGACGTGGTCCCCGCCTACCCGGACGGGTCCTTCACGCTGGTGTACCTCGACCCGCCGTTCAACACCGGCCGGTACCAGCGGCGGCACGCGACGTCCGCCGTGCCGAAGGCCGACGGCCCGGTGATGGGGTTCCACGGCCGGACCTACGAGCGGGTGCGCGGCGACCTGATGCGCTTCGACGACCGGTTCGAGGACTACTGGTCGTTCCTCGAACCCCGACTCATCGAGGCCTGGCGGCTGCTCGCCACTGACGGCACGCTGTACCTGCACCTCGACTACCGCGAGTCGCACTACGCCAAGGTGCTGCTCGACGCGCTGTTCGGCCGCGAGTCGTTCCTGAACGAGATCGTGTGGGCCTACGACTTCGGCGCCAAGTCCAAGACGCGCTGGCCCACGAAGCACGACACGATCCTGGTCTACGTGAAGGACCCGTCGCGGTACTGGTTCGACTCCGAGGCCGTCGACCGCGAGCCGTACATGGCGCCGGGGCTCGTCACACCCGAGAAGCGCGAGCGCGGCAAGCTGCCCACCGACGTCTGGTGGCACACGATCGTCTCGCCGACCGGCCGAGAGAAGACCGGCTACCCCACGCAGAAGCCCGAGGGAGTGCTGCGGCGGATCGTGCAGGCGTCCTCACGCGAGGGGGACTGGGTGCTCGACTTCTTCGCGGGCAGCGGGACCACGGGCGCCGTGGCACAGGCGTTGGGGCGGCGGTACGTGCTGGTGGACGACAACCCGGCGGCGATCGACGTGATGCGAAAGCGGTTGCCGGGGGCGTCGTTCGAGGTGGCCGCAGCACCGGCGGCAGCGGCGGGGGACGCGGCGCCGGCGGTCTGAGGCGGGCGCGGTCGGCGACTGGTGCGCGTGGTGCATACGGGTGCATCGAGCGACAACCCACGAGTCGTTCGACGCGCGTTCTGTCGGAAGATGCACACGCACGCGATGCGGGTGCATGCTGCGACGATCCACGAGTCGTTCGACGCGTGGATCGTCGGAACATGCGCACGCGCCGAGCGAGCGCCCGCACCGACTACTCCGCGGAGTGCCGCCCGTGCGCGTGCGCGTCGCCAGCGTCCGGCCGGGAGGCCCGGCTCGCCTCCGCCGCGTCGGCTCCGGCCCCGGGGGCGTCCGGCTCCACGACCGCAGCCGCGTGGGCAGCCCGGGTCCGGATGGCACCGGTCGTCGTCGGTGGCTCGTCGACCGGCGCAGCCGCCGAGTGCGCACCGTGCGTGGTGGCGTTCGGCAGCGGCGCGCGGGTGTTGTCGACCCCGTGCGGTAGCACCGAGACGTCCGACGCTCCGGCGGCCCGGGCGGACCGCGGCTGCACGTCCGGCGACGTCGGAACGTCGGGCGAGGTCGGGACTTCGGCGGAGGACGACCCCGTCGGCACCGGACCGGCCCCGGGCGCCGCGGCGGCAGCGGCTGCGGCGGCACTCCCGTCCGATCCCGCACCGGCAGCGGTGCGTGCAGCGTCCGCCTGCTCCTGCAGCGCCGAGGTCTTGCGGAGCGGCGGCACCCGGAAGAACCACGTCAGCACGAACGCGATCAGGATCACCGCGAGGCCGACGTAGTAGACGCGGACTGCCGAGTCGCTGAACCCGACCAGGAACGGACGGCTGAGCCGGGGGTCCGCGCCGTTCAGGAACGACGTGTCGCTCGTCGCCGAATCGGTGGACGAGCTCGCGGCCGAGTCGCCGCTCTTCAGCTGCTTGATGAGCGTCGGGGCGACCTGGTCGACGACGTTCTCCCGCTGCCCCTTGTCCGAGTAGTCGATCTGCAGCGTGCCGTCGACGACCGAGGCGTTCGCCTTCGTGGCTGCCGTCTCGAGCGCCTGCTGCTCGGCTGCTGGCTTCGCGTCGTCGACCTGCTGGGCGATGATCGTGTCCGCTGCGGCGGCGGGGACCGTGCCCGCGGCGACCTGCCGCTGCACGGCTGCGGTCACCTGCTTGGTCACGGCGGCGTCGGCGGCCTGCTTCGCCTGCGCGGTGCCCTGGTCGAGACCGTCCTGCACGTTCTTCTGCACCGGGTCGACGATCTTCGTCCAGATCTCGTCCATCACGCCCTGGTTCTTGGACGCGTTCGCGACCGAGGGTGTCATCGCGGCGTTGAGCGCGCTCTTCAGGTCGGACTCGTTCTGCATCGCGGCGCTGATGTTCGTCGGCATCAGGGTGAACAGCACGGAGAGCAGGACGGCGGTACCCATGGTGCCGCCGATCTGACGGAAGAACGTCGCCGCGCTCGTCGCGACACCGATGTCCCGCGGCGAGACCGAGTTCTGCGCGGCGAGGGTCAGCGTCTGCATGAGCTGCCCGAGTCCGAGCCCGATGCCGAACATGCCGAGCATCAGGAACCACAGGGGTCGGTCGGCGGTCAGGAACGTCAGGACCGTGAAGCCGATCGCCGTGAACGCCGTTCCGGTGATCGGGAAGACCTGGTAGTTGCCGGTCTTCGAGATGATCTGGCCGGAGGCGATCGACGAGATCATCAGGCCGAGCACCATCGGCAGCATGGCGAACCCGGACTCGGTCGGGGTCACGCCCTTGACGATCTGCAGGTAGAGCGGGATCGTCAGCATCGCGCCGAACATGCCGAAGCCGACGAGCACGGACAGGATCGCGGACATCGAGAACACCCGTGACCCGAACAGCTTCATCGGCAGGATCGCGTCGTCGCCCATGGCCCGCTCGACGATGATGAACGCGATCAGGCCGAGGGCGCCGATGGCGTAGCAGGCGAAGGCGGCGGGGGAGTCCCAGCCCCACTCGCGGCCCTGCTCGGCGATGAGCAGCAGCGGCACGAGCGTGACGATGACGAGCGTCGCGCCCCACCAGTCGATGCGGGGCTTGCCCCGGTCGCCGAACTTCGGCAGGTGCAGGAACGTCAGCACCATGAACAGGGCGATGATGCCGATCGGCACGTTGATCAGGAACACCCAGCGCCAGCCGGCGATGAACAGCAGCTGGTCCGCGCCGGCGAAGACGCCACCGACGAGCGGTCCGATGACGGACGAGATGCCGAAGACCGCCAGGAAGTAGCCCTGGTACTTCGCCCGCTCGCGTGGGGCGAGCATGTCGCCCATGATCGCCAGCGGCAGGGACATCAGACCACCGGCACCCAGGCCCTGCAGTGCGCGGAACCCGGCGAGCATGAGCATCGAGTCGGAGAACGACGCCGCGAACGAACCGACGATGAAGATGCCGATCGCGGTGATGAAGAGCGGCCGGCGACCGAAGATGTCGGAGAGCTTGCCGTAGATCGGGGTCGTCACCGTCGACGCGATGAGGTACCCGGTGGTGACCCAGGCCTGCTGGTCGAGCCCGTGCAGGTCGTCACCGATGGTGCGGATCGCGGTGCCGACGATCGTCTGGTCGAGGGCGCCGAGGAACATGCCGGCCATCAGGCCGTAGATCACCAACAGGATCTGTCGGTGGTTCATCACGACGTTGGACGCCGTGGTGGGGGCCGCGGGTGCGGTCGCCGTCTGGGTCATGAGCAGGGTCTCCCGGGTACCGATGCGCTGGCAGAACGATTTTTGCGCTGCCTGCAAAGTTACAACTGCCGCAAGTGCTCGGTCGCACCGAGACGGCTTCCTGAGTGGATCGGCAGTCACGGTACGCCCGGTACGCCCCGGCGGCACACGGCCTGGAGGCCCGGCTCGGCTCCGGCGGACGGGCTGCGGTGTCCGAGACCCGCAGCCCGTCCGACGAGGGCGCTACGCGCCCAGTGCTGCGTCGACGATCTCCTTGGCCTCGCGCTGCACCTGCTCGAGGTGCTCCTGCCCGACGAAGCTCTCCGCGTAGATCTTGTAGACGTCCTCGGTGCCCGACGGGCGCGCGGCGAACCACGCCTTGTCGGTGACGACCTTGACGCCGCCGACGGCTGCGTCGTTGCCCGGGGCCTTCGACAGCTTCGCGGTGATCGGGTCGCCGGCCAGGGTGTCCGCGGTGATGGCGTCGCCGTCGAGCTTGCCGAGGCGGGCCTTCTGCTCCTTCGACGCCGCGGCGTCGACGCGCTGGTAGACCGGCGCGCCGAAGCGCTCGGTCAGCTCGGCGTAGAGCTGCGAGGGGGTCTTGCCGGTGACGGCGACGATCTCGGACGCCAGGAGCGCCAGGATGATGCCGTCCTTGTCGGTGGTCCACGCGGTGCCGTCGGTGCGCAGGAACGACGCACCCGCGGACTCTTCGCCGCCGAAGGCCACGGAACCGTCGATCAGGCCGGGGACGAACCACTTGAAGCCGACCGGGACCTCCCACAGGCGACGGCCCAGGGACTCGGCGACGCGGTCGATGATGCTCGACGACACCAGGGTCTTGCCGATCGCAGCGTCGTCGCGCCACTCGGGCCGGTGCGCGTAGAGGTACTCGATCGCGACCGCGAGGTAGTGGTTCGGGTTCATCAGCCCGCCGTCGGGCGTGACGATCCCGTGCCGGTCGGAGTCGGCGTCGTTGCCGGTGAGGACGTCGAAGTCGTCCTTGCGGGCGAGCACCGAGGCCATCGCCGAGGGGCTCGACGGGTCCATCCGGATCTTGCCGTCCCAGTCGAGCGTCATGAACGCCCACGTGGGGTCGACCTCGGGGTTCACGACGGTCAGGTCGAGGCCGTAGTGGTCGCGGATGGCGTTCCAGTACGGCAGCGAGGCGCCACCGAGCGGGTCGGCGCCGATCTTCACGCCGGCACGCTTGATGGCAGCGATGTCGATGATGTTCTCGAGGTCGGCGACGTACGTGTTCAGGAAGTCGTAGCGCTCGGGCTCGGCGTCCTCGGTGCGCTGCACCTCGGCGTTGCCGCCCTCGATGATCGCGTTCGCCCGGTTCGCGATCCAGCTCGTGGCGTCGCTGTCGGCGGGTCCACCGTGCGGCGGGTTGTACTTGAAGCCGCCGTCGCGGGGCGGGTTGTGGCTCGGCGTGATGACGATGCCGTCGGCAGTGTCCGGGTTGCCGGCGCGGTTGTAGCGGATGATCGCGTGGCTCAGCGCGGGCGTCGGCACGAAACCGTCCTGGCTGTCGGCGAGCACGCGCACGCCGTTGGCGGCGAGGACCTCCAGGGCGGTCTGCTCCGCGGGGGCGGAGAGCGCGTGGGTGTCGCGGCCGATGAAGAGCGGCCCGTCGGTGCCCTGGTCGCGGCGGTACTCCACGATCGCCTGCGTGATGGCGGCGATGTGCGTGTCGTTGAAGGCGGTGTCGAGCGACGACCCGCGGTGTCCGGACGTGCCGAACACGACCTTCTGCTCGGGGACCGAGACGTCGGGCACTCGGTCGTGGTAGGCGGCGAGGAGCTCGTCGAGGTCGACGAGGTCGTCTGCGGTCGCTGGGGTGCCGGCGCGGTCGTTCATGCGTCCATCCTGGCATCGGCCGCCCTGGCGCGTTCGGGGGAAGTGCACCAGAGGTCGGGAACGCGAGCGAGCGGCCGCCCCACCCGGGTTGAGGGGGGACCCCCGGCGTGGACGACCGCTCGCGGTCTGTGGAGGCAGGTGCCTCAGGCGGTGCGGAACGAACCCGTCGCCGTGCGGAACGAACCGGTCACGGTGCGCGTCGAGGACGTCGCGGTGCCGGGACGGCGGAACTGCGTGTCGACGAAGCGGCCGAGTGCGCGGCCGATGCCGGTGCCGGTGTAGCTGCCGATCGGGCTGCGGGTCGCGTCGCCGGTGAAGGCGCCGAGCTCGGCGCGGCTTTCGAGGCCGGTCACGTAGGCGCCGCCCAGGGGGTTCTGACGGTTCTGCATGGGTGCTCCTCGTCGTCGTGCCGAGGTCCGCAGGTCACCGAGCCGGCGACCGCGACGCCGTCGGCTGGATGAGCACCACTTTACGCGCTTGTCTTGCATCATGCAAAACAAGCGCGTGTCGGAGCCTCAGGCGAGCAGCTCGCAGAAGTTCCGGCCCTCGGCCGTCCAGCTCTGCCGCGCGACCAGTCCGGCTTCCGCCGCGTGCCGGTGTAGGGCGTCGAGGCCGACCTCGGCCCACGGGAACCCGGCGCTCTCGTTGCCGTCGGCGTCGACCACCCGGGCGGTGTACACGCGGTCGGCCGTGACCTCGGGGTTCGTCTCCACGATGACCCGGCCACCGGCTCGTACGATCTCGCGGCAACGGGCGAGCAGGGCCGTGGGGTCGCCGCCGATGCCGATGTTCCCGTCGATCACGAGCGCGGTGTCCCAGTGGCCCTCGTCGGGCACGGCGTCGAACACGGAACCCTGCAGGGCGGTGCCGCCGGAGCGCTGCGCGATGGCGACGGCCTCGGCGGAGACGTCCACGCCGAGCGCCGGGATGCCCCGGGACCGTGCGGCGACGAGCATCCGGCCCGGGCCGCAGCCGATGTCGATGACCCCGCCGTCGACGTCGTCGAGCAGCGAGCGGTCGACACGGTCGGCGGCGGCGCTCCAGCGGCCGACGTCCATCGTGGTGACGGCGTCGGGACGATCGGCGTCGGTCAGGCGCAGGTGGCCGTCGGTGCGGAGCGCACGGGCGTACGGCTCGCCGCCGCCGGCACCGAACGAGACGGGTGCGTGCATGGTCATCGGGTGCTCCCCACGGTCTCGGCACGGAGTGCCCGGGTGAAGTCAGAGTCGGGTGCGAGGTCGGCGACCCGCTCGGCGTCCGGCATGGTGTCGACGTCGAGCAGCTCGCCGAGCACGCCCACGTCGAGTCCGGCGTCGGTCAGGCGTGCGCGCTGCACGGCTCCGGTGTCGTCGCGCGACATGGGGACGCCGCGCAGCAGGTCGCCGGTGGGCTGCCGCAGGTACAGCGACCAGAAGCCGCCGTCCTCGGCCGGGCCGAACCAGGCGTCGCGCTCGGCGTCGTCGAACACCGGTGCGAGGTCCGCGGTGGACACCTGTGGGGTGTCCATGCCGACGAGCAGCAGCGGACCGTCGACGGCGTCGAACAGGAACCCGAGGCGCTCGTCGAGACCGCCGCCGGGCTGGTGCAGCACGTCGAACCCCTCGGCCGCGGCGGGCACGACGTCGCCGTCGAAGAACAGGACCCGGCGTGCCGCGGGCAGTGCGCGGACGGTCGCCAGGGTGTCGGCGAGGCTCGCGGACGCGACGCGTGCGGCGCCCTCGGGGGAGAGCGCCGGCGTCAGCCGGGTCTTCACCTTGCCGGGCAGGCACTCCTTCGCCACGACGGCGACGGTGACGTCGGTGCGCGAAGCGTCGCCGGCGTGGACGTGGGTGGGGTCGGCGGTCACGAGCGGGCCTCCTCGACCACGGGGGTGGACTCGGCCGCCTGGCGGAGCGGTCCCGGTGCGACCACCCGGACACGGGCCTCCCGGCGGTACGCACGGAGCAGACGGGACATGTCGCGCACCGCGTTGATCGTGCCGCGGAGCGTGCCGGTGACCTTGCTGTCGCCGATGCGCTGCGCGTACCCGATGTCGGATTCGTCGACGCGCCAGCCGGCGGCGTGCGCGGCCAGGACCATCTCGAGCGGGTAGCCGCTGCGGCGGTCGCGCAGGTCGAGGGAGACGAGGTCCTCGCGGCGCATCACGCGCATCGGGCCGAGGTCGCGCAGGCGGTAGCCGGTCGCGCGGTGCATGAGGACGGCGAGGACGCGGTTCGCGAAGCGTGCGTGCGGAGCCCACGCACCGCGGCCCGTCGGGACGCGACGGCCGAGGGCCAGGTCGACGCGGCCACTGGCCACGCGGTCGACCAGGGGCGGGAGCTCGGCGGGGTCCATCGAGGCGTCGGCGTCGCAGAACGCGACGAAGTCGGCGGTCGCCGCGGCGACCCCGGCGGCGCAGGCCGAACCGAAGCCCTTGACGGGTTCCGTCACCACCAGGGCACCGTGGGCACGGGCGACGTCGGCCGATCCGTCGGTCGATCCGTTGTCGACGACGATGGCTCGGTAGCCCGTGGGGAGCCGTGCGATGACCTTCGGCAGGGCGTCCGCCTCGTCGAGGCACGGCAGGATCACGTCGACAGTCATGTCCGTCATTCGGTGCGGTCGGTCGGATCGACGGGTCTGTCCTGGCATGCACTCGACACAACACGACGACGCGCTGCGGGGTACAGGAAACTGCCGGGTCCTGGTCGTTCAGCGCGTCCGGTTCGCGGCCGGTCCCCAGAACGGGGGACAGGGTGCGCGCGTGGGGTCCGCGAGTGGTTGCACAAGACGCCGTCGTGTCGTCGAGACGCCGCCGAATATGGCGGCGTCTCGCGTGGCCCTGGGGGCGGGGACTGCGGACGGGAGGCGCGGGGCGGGGCCGTCACGGGCCTCCCGTCCGGTGGCTGGTCGCGCTCTCAGGCACGGCCAGCGGTGCGCCGCTCGTGCACGCGTTCCGGCTAGCGGACGGCGCTGCGGAGCGGTGCCGTCGCGAAGTCGCGCATGCCGGCCTCGAAGTCGACCTCGGCGTGCCAGCCGAGCTCGGCGGCGATGCGTGCCGAACTCGCGGTGACGTGGCGGACGTCGCCCAGGCGGTACTCGCCCGTGACGATCGGCTGCGGGCCGTCGGGTCCGGCGATCGCTGCGGCCATGTCGCCGATGGTGTGCACGGTGCCGGAGCCGACGTTGTACGCGCGGAACGTGTCCGACGGCAGGTCGGCGGTCGCTGCGATGGAGGCGGCGTTCGCGCCGGCGACGTCGTCGACGTGCACGAAGTCGCGTCGCTGGGCGCCGTCCTCGAAGACGCGGGGTGCCTCGCCGCGGGCCAGTGCCGAGCGGAACAGGGACGCGACACCGGCGTAGGGGGTGTTCGCGGGCATGCCCGGTCCGTAGACGTTGTGGTACCGGAGCGCGATCGCGCGCCCTCCTGTGGCGCGGGCCCAACTGGAGGCGAGGTGCTCCTGCGCGACCTTGGTCTGCGCGTACACGTTGCGGGGGTCGAGCGCCGCGGACTCGTCGATCAGGCCGGGCAGCAGGGGCTCACCGTCGGGGCCGATGGGGTCGAAGCGGCCGGCGTCGAGGTCCTCGCGGCGGCGAGCCGGCGGACGGGTGGGTTCGCCGGAGGCGGTGGTGTACGCGCCCTCGCCGTAGACGACCATCGAGCTGGCGACGACGAGCCGGCCGATGTCGTGCCGGTCCATGCCGGCGAGGACGTGGGCCGTGCCGGCGTCGTTCGACGAGACGTAGTCGGGGGCGTCCTGGAAGTCCACGCCGAGGCCGACCTTCGCGGCCTGGTGGCACACGACGTCGATGCCGTCGAGGGCGGCGTCGAGGGCGACCCGGTCGCGGACGTCGCCGTGCACGAACGCGATGCCCTGCTGCTGGTGGGCGCGGATGACCTCGGCGGGGTCGCCGTGCACGTCGTCGCGCAGGGAGTCGAGGACGCGGACCTCGTGGCCGTCGGCCAGGGCGCGGCGGACGATCGCGGAGCCGATGAAGCCGGCGCCGCCGGTGACGAGGAGGCGGGTCATGCGGTGGCGCCCGTGGTGGTGGTGGCGGGCTGGGCCTTCGTGGTGGTGGCGGCGGCGGTCGGCTGGGTCTGCATGATGCTGGCGCTCGCGCTGGTCGGGACGAGCTCGCGCGGGGTGAAGCCGGCGGGGATGGCGGCGACGATCTGGCCGATGGCTCGGACGATGATCTCGTTGGCGCGGGCGAGGCGTTCCATGACGAGGGCGTGGGTGACGACGGCGCCGGCGTCGTCGACGTCGGGGCCGCTGGCGGCGG
This sequence comes from Curtobacterium sp. MCSS17_006, assembly GCF_003234215.1. NCBI lineage: Bacteria > Bacillati > Actinomycetota > Actinomycetes > Micrococcales > Microbacteriaceae > Curtobacterium > Curtobacterium sp. MCSS17_006. The sequence continues at coordinate 47,106 of NZ_QKSO01000020.1, forward strand.
CTGCGGCTGCGGCTTCGTCCTCGGTCGGGGCCAGGCCGGCGTCGGCGTCGGTGACGAACGACAGGTTCACGGTGGCGATGCCGAGTTCGGCGGCCAGGGGGACCTCGGGCGTCATCGTCATGTTGATCGTGTGGCCGCCGGCCTGGCGGAGCCAGACGGACTCGGCACGGGTGGAGAACCGGGGACCCTGGATGACGACGCACGTGCCGGTCGGACGGAACGGCACGTCGAGTCCGGCGACGGCGTCGATCGCAGCGCGGCGGAGCGTCGGGTCGAACGGGTCGGCGAAGGACAGGTGCTGCACGTCGTCCTCGAAGAACGTGTCGGCGCGGCCCCAGGTGCGGTCGATGAGCTGGTCGGTCACGACGAAGGTCCCAGGCGCGTAGTCAGGGTGCAGGCCGCCGACGGCACTCGAGGACACGATGGCGCGGACACCGAGCGAACGGAGCGCCCAGACGTTCGCACGGTGGTTGATGCGGTGCGGGGCGACGGAGTGCTCACGGCCGTGGCGGGTCAGGAACGCGACCCGTCGTCCGGCCATCCTGCCGATGCTGATCGGGCTCGACGTCGGGCCGAACGGGGTCGGGACGTCGAGCTCGTCGGCGGTGCCCTCCTCGAACAGCTGGTAGAGGCCGGAGCCTCCGATGACACCGATCGTCACGGCTTCGTCGTTCTCCACAGGTCCTCCGGTTGGTCGTCGGCGCGGGCTGCGCGCTGGATACGCTACTGACGGCGCCACCGGGCGAACCGGGAACGGCGCCACCAACCCCTGTTCGGAGGCACCTGTGCGAACGATCGGTCAACACCGCGACGACCTGGCGGCGTTGCTCGCGCCGGTGGTGGCGGGCCTCGGAGCAGAAGAACTGCCACTCGACGAACTCGCCGGTGCGGGTGCCGGGTTCGCACACCGCGTGATCGCGTCGGCCGTTCTGTCGCCCGTTCCGCTGCCGCCGTTCGACAACAGTCAGATGGACGGGTTCGCCGTGCGGGCCGCGGACGCGGGGCAGGCCGTCCGGGTCGTCGCCCCCATCCCGGCCGGCGTGGTGCCCGAACCGCTCGAGCCCGGCACGGCCGCGCCGATCATGACCGGTGCACGGATCCCGACCGGCGCCGACGCGGTGTTCCCGGTCGAGGCGACCGAGCCCGGGGCGTTCCCGGCGGCGCTCGAGCTGCCCCGGGTGACGGTGCCCGCTGACCTGACCGCCGGCACGTTCGTGCGGGTCACCGGCAGCGACCTGCCCGCCGGTGCCGAGCTCGCTCCGGCCGGTTCCGCGGTCACGCCGGCGTTGCTCGGGGCCCTGGCTGCTGCGGGGGTGACGACCGTGTCGGTGCGCCGACCGCTGCGGGTCCTCGTCGTGTCGACCGGCTCGGAGCTGCAGGGCGCCGACACGGACGCGGCGACCATCGGCGACGCGAACGGCATCGCGCTGCGGGCAGCCCTCGCCCAGGTCGGTGCGGACTCACGGGCCGTCCGGGTGCCCGACGACGTCGCTGCCTTCGACCGGGCCCTCGATGCAGCCGTGGGGGACTGGGCCGACCTCGTGCTGACCACCGGGGGCATCAGCGCCGGGGCGTACGAGGTCGTTCGACAGGCGCTCGAACCCCGGGGGCTCGCGGTGACGCCGGTCGCGATGCAACCGGGTGGGCCGCAGGCGTTCGGCAGCGTCGTGTTCGGTGCCGGTCGCGCCGTGCCGGTCGTGTCCTTCCCCGGCAACCCGGTGTCGGCGCTCGTCTCGTTTGAGGTGTTCCTGCGCCCCCTGCTCGCCGCCGCCGTCGGACTCACGCCGGACCGCCCCACGCAGGTCCTGCCGGCGGCGTCCGCTGCCGGCTCACCCGTCGGCAAGCACCAGGTCCGTCGCGGCCGGGTGCAGAACGGGGCCGTGCACTTCGTCGGTGGGCCGAGTTCGCACCTGCTCGTGCACTACGCCGCCGCCACCCACCTGGTGCACGTCCCCGTCGGCGTCGACACCGTCGAGGTCGGCGACCCCCTGACCGTCTGGAGCCTCCGATGACCGACCCGTCCGCCTCCGACCAGCTGTCGCACGTCCGTGCCGACGGCAGCGCGCACATGGTCGACGTCTCCGCGAAGGACGTCACCGACCGGTCGGCCACCGCCACCGCCACCGTCGTCACCCGTCCCGACGTCGTCGCACGCATCCTCGACGGCTCGCTGCCCAAGGGCGAGGTGGTCGGCACCGCCCGGATCGCCGCGATCATGGCGGTGAAGAAGACCTCCGACCTGATCCCGCTGTGCCACCCGCTGCCGATCGCCGGCGTGCAGGTCGACATCACCGGCACCGACGACCGCGTGCTGATCGAGGTGTCGGTCCGCACGACGTCGCGCACCGGGGTCGAGATGGAAGCCCTGACCGGGGCGAGCGTCGCCGCCCTGACGGTGTACGACATGGTGAAGGCCGTCGACCGAGCGGCCGTGATCACGGACGTGCGCGTGCTCGAGAAGCACGGCGGGCGCTCCGGGGACTGGAGCAACCGATGACCGCCGAGCCGACCAGGGGCCGGGCCGCCGTCGTCGTGGTGTCCACGCAGGCCGCCGCCGACCCCGCACTCGACCGCACCGGACCCGTCATCGTCGACTGGCTGCGCGACCGCGGGTTCGCGACGAGCGACCCGATCATCGTCCCCGACGGCGGCGCGATCACCGAGACCGTCACCGCCGAACTCCTGGCCGACGCACGTGTGGTCATCACCACCGGCGGCACCGGAGTCACCCCGACCGACCGGACCCCCGAGGCGGTGGCGGGGCTGATCGACCTCGAACTACCCGGCATCACCGAGGAGATCCGTCGACGCGGGCTCGCGGGTGCCGGCCCCACCGCGCTGCTCACCCGCGGCGTCGCCGGGGTCACGAACGCCGGTTGCCTGCTCGTCACCCTGCCCGGGTCGCGCGGTGGGGTGTCCGACGGGCTTGCCGTGCTCGACGGTGTGCTCGACCATGTGGTCGCCCAGGTGCACGGCGAGGGCCACGCCCCGCGGAGCGCCTCGTGAGCACCACCGAGTCCGCCGCACGGGTCGTGCTCGCCGACGTCGTCGACCGCGACATCAGCGTCGACGAGGTCGCAGCCGTGGTGGCCACCGATCAGGACGGCGCCGTGGTGACCTTCGCCGGCATCGTCCGTGACCACGACGGTGGCAAGGGCGTCACCACGCTCGACTACGAGCGGCACCCCAGCGCCGGCGAGGTCATCACCGAGGTCGCCCGGACCATCGCCGAGGACCACCCCGACGTCCGGATCGCCGTGCTGCACCGGGTCGGGGCGCTCGGCATCGGGGACGTCGCGCTCGCCGCAGCGGTGTCGTCGTCGCACCGGGCGCAGGCGTTCGCCGCGTGCGGTGCCCTGGTCGACCTGGTGAAGGAGCGCGTGCCGATCTGGAAGCACCAGCGGTTCACCGACGGGACGGACGAGTGGGTCGCGGCGCTGTGACCGGCCCCCACCCTGTGCACCTTCGCAACCACGACGCTCGTTCGGGGAATGGTGACACTCCAAGCGGATCCATAGAATCGCGAACATGAGCGTCTTGCTGCCCGGGATCACCGTCATCCTGCTGGTCTTCGCCCTGATCGACATCCTGACGAAGACGGATGACCAGATCCGGGGCCTGCCGAAGATCGCGTGGGTGATCCTCGTGATCCTGGTCCCCGTCGTCGGCAGCATCGTCTGGTTCGCCATCGGCCACGACTGGGCTCCGGGCGAACGGAACCACGGTCGCTACATCGAGCCCACCCGCCACGAGGACCGGTACGCCACCCTCGGCGACGCCCGCAGTGCGCACGGCGCCAAGCGCGTCACCGGTACCGAGCAGGAGCTCGCCGAGCTCGAGCGCGAGATCGAGTACTGGGAGGCGCAGGCCCGCCTGAAGCGCGCGAAGGAAGCCGCGGGCGAGGGCGACACCGCCCCCGCGAGCTGATCGTGTCCACGCCGGCCCCGCATGAGTTCGCCGGAGCCACGGTCTCCGAGGAGACCTGGCAGCAGGTGGAGGACCGTCTCGCGGGGGCGCCAGTCGGACCGCGTGTCCGCCGTTCGATGGTCCGGCGGGTCATCTGGATCGTGCTGGCCGTCGTCGCCGCGGTTGCAGCCGGGTGGCTGAGCGCCGAACACCTGCCGCGCTTCGAGCTGCCCTCGACCGGAAGTGGCATGCCGGACTGGGCGTTCTTCGTCATCGTCCCGCTCATGATCGTTGGCCCGGTCTGCTGGGTGATCGCCATTGTCCGGGGCGGTGGGCAGTTCCAGAGCGCGATCTCCGACCCGCTGCTCGGGCTTCCCTGTGCCGACCGCCGACGGATCGAGCGCATGGCTCGTGGGCAGCAGCCCGCCGATCCACAGCACCGGACCGCGCTCGTCGCACTCGCCGGCCGTCGGCTCGGTCAATCGACATCGACGTTCTGGCTCGCCCTCGGATGGACGCCGTTCGCGTTCGCGCAGTTCCTGCTCAACTGGGCGACGATGTTCGGGCTGCTGTACGCGCTCCTCACCGTGTTCTTCCTCGCGATGCTGCTCTGGACCGTCAGCAAGCGGAAGCGGTGGCGAGCGTTCCTGCAGGAGACCGAGCCCCGCGCCGGAGCCGAGCCGGCCCCCGCGAGCTGACCCGGGCCTCCCGGCCGTCGCACCGTGCGCGGTCCGTCGGCTGGTGCGAGGTTGCGCGTTCCGTGTGCCGCTCCAGGCTCGCACCGAGCGGGCAACCTCGCACCACTCGAACAAGTGCGCACGCCCCCAACCACCCGCCCCGCACCCACCACCCCGCCGCGCCACCTACCCTTGACGCGTGGCACATCTCCTCGGCGCCGAGAACCTGCATCTCGAGTTCCCCACCAAGGTCGTCTTCGACAACGTCACCCTCGGCATCGACGAGGGTGACCGGATCGGCGTCGTCGGCCGGAACGGCGACGGCAAGTCGACCCTCCTCGCACTGCTGTCCCAGCGACTCGAGCCGGACGGCGGCCGCGTCACGCACCGCCGCGGGCTGACCATCGGCTACCTGGACCAGCGCGACATCCTGCCCGAGGGCGCGACCGTCGGCAGCACCGTCGTCGGCGACCTCGAGGAGCACGAGTGGGCTGGTGACCCGAAGATCCGCGACATCATCGGCGGTCTGGTCTCGGACATCCCGTGGGACGTCAGCGTCGACGAGCTGTCCGGTGGGCAGCGTCGCCGCGTGGCACTCGCGCGGCTGCTGGTCGGCGACTGGGACGTCCTGTTCCTGGACGAGCCGACCAACCACCTGGACGTCGAGGGCATCGAGTGGCTCGCCGGGCACATCAACCGCCGCTGGTCGTCGAACCAGGGCGGCATGGTCGTCGTGACGCACGACCGGTGGTTCCTCGACGCCGTGTCGACCGACACGTGGGAGGTCCACGACGGCGTCGTCGACCCCTTCGAAGGTGGCTACGCCGCGTACATCCTGCAGCGCGTCGAGCGTGACCGGCAGGCTGCCACGATCGAGCAGCGCCGCCAGAACCTGGCCCGCAAGGAGCTCGCGTGGCTCCGCCGCGGTGCCCCGGCCCGCACGAGCAAGCCAAAGTTCCGCATCGACGCGGCGAACGCCCTGATCGACGACGTCCCGCCGATCCGCGACACGGTCGCGCTGTCCCGGACGGCGACCGCACGCCTCGGCAAGGACGTCGTCGACCTGCTCGACGTGAGCGTCTCGTTCGACGGCACGCAGATCCTCGACCGCATCGAGTGGCGCATCGCACCGGGGGAGCGGACCGGCATCCTCGGCCCGAACGGCGCCGGCAAGTCCACGCTCCTCAACCTGGTCTCCGGGCGGCTGCAGCCGACGAGCGGGCGGGTGAAGACCGGCAAGACGGTGCAGGTCGCGGTGCTCGACCAGCAGCTCGCCGACCTGCAGCAGTTCGCCGACGACCGCGTGCGCGAGGTCGTGGCCCGCAAGAAGACGAGCTACGTCGCCGACGGCAAGGAGATGACGCCATCGCAGCTGCTCGAGCGGCTCGGCTTCACCTCGGAGCAGCTCTCCACGCCCGTCAAGGACCTGTCCGGTGGGCAGAAGCGTCGTCTGCAGCTCATGCTCATCCTGCTCGACGAGCCGAACGTGCTCATCCTCGACGAGCCCACCAACGACCTCGACACCGACATGCTCGCCGCCATGGAGGACCTGCTCGACACCTGGCCCGGCACCCTGCTGGTCGTCAGCCACGACCGGTACCTGCTCGAGCGCGTCACCGACCAGCAGTACGCCGTGCTCGGCGGGCACCTGCGCCACCTGCCCGGCGGCGTCGACGAGTACATGCGTCTGCGCGAGGCCGGCACCGGTGGCGGGACCGCCTCTGCGGCTGCCGCCGCGTCTGCCGGGAGGCCCGACACCGTGGGCGGGAGCGGCTCGGCTGGTGCCGTGGCCGGGTCCACGGCCGCCGGTGCGTCCGCCCTGTCGGGAGCGGACCGGCGGACGGCCGAGAAGGAGATGTCGGCGCTCGACCGCAAGATCGCGAAGGTCGGCGCGGACCGCAAGAAGCTGCTCGACCAGTTCGCGACGCACGACCAGTCCGACTACGCCGGGCTCGGCGAACTGCAGTCGAAGCTCGGTGCGCTCGAGGCCGAGGTCGAGCAGCTCGAGGAGCGCTGGCTCGAGGTCGCGGAGCTGCTCGGGGTCTGAGCCGGACTGAGCGGACTACTCGACGGACGCGGGGTCGACCGCGTCCTGGTCTGCATCCGTCGGTGTGGCGTCCTCGGGGGCTCCGCCGCCGGGGTTCGCCACGACCTCCCACAGGTGCCCGTCCGGGTCCTGGAAGAAGCCGGACCACATGCCCCACGGGCGCGTGTAGGGCGGTTCGGGCATCGTGGCGCCCGCTGCCTGCGCTCGCTCGAGGAACGCCTCGGCCTCGGCCTGGCTGCTCGTGAAGTGCCCGATCGTGCTGCTCGGTGCCGTGGCCAACTGCACGCCGGAGTCCTTCGCCATGTCGTCACTGCCGTAGACGCTGATGATCAGGCCGTCGTCGAGGGTGAACATCGCCGTGGTGCCGCCGGCTTGCGTGTCCGTGGCGGAGTACTCGGTGCCGATGACGCCGCTGCCCTCGATGCCGAGCAGGGCGCGGTAGAACTCAGCCGATCGAGCGACGTCGGCGACGGCGAGGGTGATGGCGTGCATGCGCCGCACGCTACGCCGGGGCCGCTCGGCCCGTGTCACGCTGTCGGTCAGTCCCCGAGACCCAGGATGAGTCGGCGGAGCAGCCCGGCCAACTGGCCCTGCTCGTCGGCCGAGACCCCGGAGAGGATGTCGCGCTCGGCGGCCAGCAGGTCCGCGATCGCCGCGTCCACCGCCACCCGGCCCTTGCTCGTGAGCGAGACGAGGATGCCGCGGCCGTCCTTCGGGTCGGTCCGCCGCCCCACGAAGCCGCGGGCCGCCAGGCGGTCCACCCGGTTCGTCATCGTGCCGCTCGACACCAGGGTCTGCTGCAGCAGGGTCTTCGGGCTCAGCTCGTACGGCTCACCCGCGCGCCGCAGGGCCGACAGGACGTCGAACTCCCACGGCTCCATGTCGCTCGCGTCGAACGCGGTCCGCCTGGCGCGGTCCAGGTGCCGGGCGAGCCGGTCCACGCGGGACAGCACCTCGAGCGGGCCGAAGTCGAGGTCGGCACGCTCACGACCCCACGCCGCGACGATGCGATCGACCTCGTCCTCATGCGGCATCCCTCCATCTTGGCCGAACCCGGAGCGGACAGCCAGCCTCGTCGGTCGTGGGAGGATGGAGGAGCACCTCCGGGTGCGTTCCGCCTTGGTGTAATGGCAGCACGACGGCCTTTGGTGCCGTTAGGTCCGGGTTCGAATCCTGGAGGCGGAGCAACTCCGCGCTGACCGGTCGCATCTTCGCTGCTCAATTCGAGCAACCCGACCGCAGGGGCGAGTGCGCTGCATCTTTCCAGGGATTGCCCGGAAAAGGTTCCTTCTGATTGCTTCCCATCACTATAGTGATGTACGCGTCACTATAGTGATGCTGGATGACCGAGGTGAGGAAGGCGTCGTGCAGCTGCAGAGCCCATTCGCGGCGTTGTCGAGCGGCCTCGATGGTGACGTCCTGATGGTGCTGAGCGGCCTGTCGGACCGCCCCTTCACGGTGTCCGCTGTCCAGCGGCTCGTCCCCGGAGGCCGTTCTCGAAACGGCGTGAAGAAGGTGCTTGACCGTCTGACAGAGCAGGGCATCGTCGTGTTCGACGACATCGGCGGCGTGAGCACGTACGCGCTCAACCGAGACCATCTCCTCGCGTCGGCGGTCCTCGAGGTCGCCAGAGCTCGTACCCGCTTCCTCGAGAGGGTCCGCGGGGAGATCGCATCGATGCCGGTCCGCTACGCAGCGTTGTTCGGCTCGGCCGCGCGAGGCGCGATGCGACCGGACAGCGACATCGATCTGTTCTTCGCCGTGGATGCCGTTTCGCGGACGGATGCCGAGGACCGCATCTACGACCTCACCGTTGCCGTTCACCGGTGGACCGGCAACCAGGTGAACCCCATCGTGTACGACGTCTCGGGGGTCAGCCCCGATGACCCGCTCATCGGTTCCATCGCGCGTGAGGGCATTCCCCTGGTGGAAGACCGTCGATGGCTCCAAGCCCACCTCAGGAAGGCCGCACGTTGACTCCACCGAAACTGCCGTCGACCACTGACGGCGACAGCGCTTTCATGCGCGGTCGGCTCGAGAAGGCCAAGGGCTTCCTCGAGTCAGCCGAGACGCTCTCCGTCGTAAAGCTGACTAGACCGGTCCGGTCAGCCGCTCGTCACCACGAACTCGGCGCGTAGTCCTTCAGGAAGACACCGAACACGTCCTCGCCGGCTTCGCCCCGGACGATCGGGTCGTAGACACGGGCTGCCCCGTCGACCAGGTCGAGCGGCGCGTGGAAGCCCTCTTCGGCGAGCCGGACCTTGGTCGGGTGCGGCCGTTCGTCGGTGATCCAGCCGGTGTCGACGCTCGTCATCAGGATGTTGTCGGTCTCGAACATCTCCTGCGCGCTCGTGCGGGTGAGCATGTTCACGGCGGCCTTCGCCATGTTCGTGTGCGGGTGACCCGGCCCCTTGTAGGCGCGGCCGAACACCCCCTCCATGGCGCTGACGTTCACCACGTAGGTGCGGCGTCCCGTGCTCGCGGCCATCGCGGGGCGGAGCTTCGAGATGAGGATGAACGGCGCCGTGGTGTTGGCCAGCTGGACCTCGAGCATCTCGAGCGGGTCGACCTCGTCGACCTGCTGGGTCCACGAGTTCTCGTCGTGCAGGTCGGGGACCAGGCCGCCGGCGTCGATGGCGGTGCCCAGGGCGAGCCGTTCGAGCGAGCTCGATCCCGGCGCCATCGCCTGTTCGGTCAGTTCGTCGGCTCGGGCTGCGGCGGCCGCGAGGATCGGGTGCGCGGCAACTGAACGGGCGAGCGCCAGCGGGTGCTGGTCGTTCGTGTGCCCGAAGGTCACGAGTTCGGGCAGCGGTCCGTCGGGCAGCGGCGCGAGTTCCGCGTCGACCAGCGGCTGGTAGGCCCCGGTCGATCGGCGCACGGTCTGCGTGGCGTTGTTGATCAGGATGTCGAGGGGGCCGGACGCTGCGACGTCCTCGGCGAGCCCGATCACCTGGGCGGGGTCGCGCAGGTCGATGCCGACGACCTTCAGGCGGTCCATCCAGTCGGCGGAGTCGGGCAGGCTCGCGAACCGGCGCACCGCGTCGCGGGGGAACCGCGTGGTGATGGTGGTGTGGGCCCCGTCGCGCAGCAGCCGGAGGGCGATGTACATGCCGATCTTCGCGCGACCGCCGGTGAGCAGCGCCCGCTTGCCGGTCAGGTCCGTCCGGGCGTCGCGCTTCGCGTGGCTCATGCGCGCGCACGCCGGGCAGAGCTGGTGGTAGAACGCGTCGACGACCGCGTAGTGCTGCTTGCACATGTAGCAGGGCCGTGACTTCAGGAGCGTGCCCGCGGTGGTCGAGGCGGTCGAGGCGCTGATCAGGACGCCTCGGGTCTCGTCGTCGATCCGGTCGGCGGCCCCGGTGGCGGTGGCGGCGATCACCCGGCGGTCGGCCTCGGCGATGACGCCGCGCTTCTCGAGACGGTGTGCGCGCTTGACGGCCTTGAACATCTTCGCGGTGGCCTGGCGGACCCGGATGAAGTCCGGGTGCGTCTCGTCGATCGACGGCAGCTGCTCGAGCACCCGGAGCGCGACGGTCAGGTCGTCGGGGTCGATGCCGCTGGGTTCGGGGTGCTCGGAGCTCACACGCGATCCTACGTCGGGACCGACCACCGGTCAGACGAGCTGCTGCTCCATGCACACGCTCGTCGGGTCGTCGACGTACGGGCCGAACCGGGGGATGTCCGCGTACCCGGCCTTCCGGTACAGCGCGATCGCCGCGGCTTGCGGCAGGCCGGTCTCGAGCCGGACGGTCCCGATGCCGACCGCGCGGGCCCGGTCGTGCAGGGCGTCGAGCAACCGCGTCCCCACGCCGAGCCCACGCGCGGCGTCGCTCACGAACATCCGCTTGACCTCGCCGGTGCCGTCGCCGGCGTCGACGAGCGCCACCGTGCCGAGGGCGGTGCCGTCCTGGCGCGCCACCAGGAACGTGACGTCGGGCTGGTCCAGGTCATCGACGTCGAGGGCGTGGTAGTTCTCGGCCGGGTAGAGGCTCAGTCCGTAGTCGTCGCCCTGCTGCAGCAGGTGCAGGACGTCGTCCTGTCGGGGGCTCTCGATCCGCACGGTCAGCACCGTCACACAGTAGCGAGGACGACGAGAACAGTGCGCAGACGAGGCCCCCGGCCGACGGTGATCAGGCCAGGAGTCCCTCGCTGACCTCCCACAGCCGCCGTGCGTCGTCGGCGTCGAGCATGGCCGAGTTCGCGTCCGACGGGATGCGGTCCGCGGTCAGGGGCAGGACCCGGTCGTCGATCACGGCGACGTCGCTGTCCTTCAGGTAGACCCCGCCGACGCCGTCGAGCAACGGGCTCGCGGCACCGAACACGAGCGTCGCTGCGCCCTGCTCGACGGTCTTCTTGCCGACCTCGGGGTCGATGACGGTCACCCCGTGGTCGTCGACCAGTCCCTGCTCGCGGTACGACGCGAGCACCGTCGGGTCGTGCGGGCCGGGTCCGATGATGACGCCGGGGTGCGCCGAGAAGGCGCGGATGCGCTGGTCGGCGTACCGCCGGTCGAGCTCCACCGTGAACAGGACGTTGGCGCGCTTCGACTGCCCGTACGCGGTGACCGGGTCGTACCCGTGCGCGAACGTCAGGTCGTCCCACCGGATCTGCCCGAACCGTGCCGCGCCGGACGTGACGGTCAGGACCCGCGCACCACGGGCCTCCAGGAGGGCGGGGAGGAGCGCCTGCGTGAGCTGGAAGTGCCCGAGGTGCGTCGTCGAGAACGCCAGTTCGTTGCCGCGGCCGTCGAGCCGACGGTCCGGGGTGAAGAGCATCGCAGCACTGTTCACGAGCATGTGCAGCGGGCGGCCGGAGGCCGACCAGCGCGCGGCGAAGGCGTCGACCGACGACGGGTCGGTGAGGTCGAGGGCCTCGACGCGGATGCCCGGGATGTCGGCGACGGCTGCGGATGCCCGGTCGACGTCACGGGAGGCGACGGTGACGTCGGCGCCGGCCGCCGCGAGGGCGCGGCTGGTCTCACGGCCGAGGCGGCTGTGTCCGCCGGTCACGACGACGTTCCGGCCGGTCAGGTCGACGCCGTGCAGGACGTCGGCGGCGGTGGACGCGGCGGTGAACGGAGTGGGCAGGGGGTGCTGGTGGGTGATCACGAGTGGTACTCCTTCGATTCGATGTGGCCGACGGCGGCAGCAGGGCCGACGGCGGTGGCGGGGCCGACGGCGGCAGCAGGGCCGACGGCGGCAGCAGGGCCGACCGCGGCAGCGGGGCCGGCCGCGTCGGCGGTGGCAGGGCCGACGGCGTCGGCGATCGCCGACCACGCGTCGGGGTCGAGCCCGAGCGCGGTCCGGAGGAACGCCGTCGTGGTGTGGCGGACGAGGTCCACACGCTCGGGGCTCTCGTCCGTGGTGGCGGTCGACTCGTAGTCCTGGATCCCGCCGAGCAGGTGCTCCCCGCCGTGGACGGTCACCAGGTGCCGCGCGCCGGGGCTCAGGTGGTAGACGTCGGTGAACCAGTCCGGGCCTCGCGTCGAGAGCTGGGACTGGTCGTGGTCGCCGGCGACGACGAGTGACGGGGTGTGCAGCTGGCTGAAGTCGGGGCTCATGAACGCGAAGTGCTCCTGCGCGAACGGCGCGAGGTCGCCGCGCGCGATCCCGGTGGTGGACAGCAGGACCCCGGCGCGCAGGCGGTGGTCGGTGCGGTCCTCGCCCGGCCGTCCGTCGGCGTCCAGGACGCGGGCCCCGAGCAGCATGCCCACGGACTGTCCGCCCCACGAGTGTCCGACCGCGGCGATGCGCGCGGTGTCGACGCGCCCGCTCAGGCCGGGGACCGCGTCGATGATCTGGTCGAGGTCGTCGAGCACCCGCTCGAGGTCGTCGACGCGCGTCTGCCAGATGGTCGGGTAGCGCGGGTCGTCGAGCGTCAGCCCGTAGGACTTCGCGTCGAGGAACGTCGGTTGGACGACGACGAAGCCGTTCGCGGTCCAGTGGTCGACGAGGGGGTCGCCGCCGGTCATGGACTGGCCGAAGCCGTGGGCGAAGACGATGACGGGCAGGTCCGTGCCGGTCGTCGGTGCCGTGATCCGGACCTCGAGGTCCTGACCGCGCGAGGGTGCGGGGAGCGTGACGGGGCGCACGCTGATGACCTGTGGTCGGGGTGCTATGGGTGCCATGCGGGGCCTTTCCGGGATGCCGTGTCGCCCGAGGACAGAGTGACTGTCGCCCGAAACGGAGCGACGTTCCGGAACGATACGGAACAGCGATCCGGATTGCAAGAGGAAGTGGAGCGCTGTTCCGCATCGTGTCGGTGTCGTGCGATGATCGACACATGAGCACCCCGTCGACCGACCCGGCGCCGCGTCGCCGTCGCGACGTCGAGCGCAACGAGCGCACGATCCTCGACGCCGCTGCCGCGGTCTTCGCTGCCTCGGGCGTCGGCGCACCGGTGCGCGAGGTCGCCACCGCCGCGGGGGTCGGGGTCGGCACGCTCTACCGGCACTTCCCGACCCGTTCGGACCTGGTCGTCGCCGTCTACCGGCACCAGATCGAGGCCCTGGTCGACGCGGGGCCGGCGCTGCTCGGCTCGGAGCCGACACCGTTCGCCGCCCTGCTGCGCTGGGTGCACCAGTTCGTCGACTTCCTCGGCACCAAGCACGGTCTGGCACGCGTCTGGGAGGGCGACGCCGACGGCTTCACGGCGCTGCACACCCTGTTCGTCGACGAGCTCGTGCCCGTGCTCGGCCGGCTGCTCGACGCCGCGCGGGCGTCCGGCGAGGTGGCCGCACCGACCCCGCCGTACCAGCTGCTCCGGGCCGTCGGCGACCTGGTGGCGTGGAGCCCCCAGGACCCCGACTACGACGTCCGGACGATCGTGACCCTCCTGGTCACCGGGCTGCGGCAGGCGCAGCCGACGGTGACCGACAGCGCGTAGCCGGCCACGTGCACTGGTCGCGACCGGCACCGGACTGGAGGCGCGGTGCGGGCCCGCCACGGGCCTCCCGTCCGGCGTCGTGACCGTCTCGGGCCGCACCAGCGCCGTCGGGGCCGGTCCGCTCAGATCCCGCCCGGCTCCGCGGGGTGGTGCTCGGGGTCCCCGTGCTCCGGCAGCACGTCGACGTCGGTGACCGTGTACCCGAGCGGCACCTGGCCCAGCGCGAGCAGGAGCGCCGTCCGCCGGTCGTCGTGCTCGGTCTCGATCACCCGCCGCTCGGTCGGGACGACGACGAGTCGGACCCGGTGCGTCACGCGTGCCCCCATGCGGCGGTGCCGCGCAGGCGTCGCCCGGCGTGCTGACCACGTCGCCGACGCAGCAGCAGGTGGCGGACCGCGAGCAGGTGTGGGAACTCGACGAGCATGCCGACGACGATCGCCGTGGTGACCAGCGGCTGGTGGGGGAGTGCGGCGCTCGTCAGCCCGATCATCAGAAGTGCGTTGCGGGCCGCCGTCGTCATCGCGAGCAGCGCCGACCGCGGGTACGACAGGGCGGCGAGGCGTGACGCCCACTCGGCTGCGATGAACATCACGGCGAAGAAGACCACCGCGCACCCCAGTACGGCGACGAACACCGGCAGGTTCGCCAGCAGCAGCCCGATGTGCGAGGCGAAGAGCCCGGCGACCATCGCGCCCACGATCCAGGGGACCGCGCGGCCGGGCAGGGCGGCGGCGCGGGCTCGAGCGCCGTCCGGCAGGAGCGAGATCCCGAGGCGGATCGCCACGGCGATCGCGGCGGGCAGGACGAACCACTGCAGCAGGGTGCCGATGGTGCCCACGGCATCGATGCCGGCGTTGCCGCCCAGGACCGTGATCCACACCGGGAACAGCAGCAGCTGGGTGACCATGTTGATCGGCAGCAGGGTCGCCCCGACAGCGGTGTCCCCGTCGCTCAGGCGGGTGAACGCCAGGAACCAGTCGGTGCAGGGCGCCAGGAAGTACAGCATCACGCCGAGCTGGACGGCCGGGTGTCCGGGCAGGGCCACGCGGGTGAGCAGGAACGCGACGAGCGGGGCGAGCAGGAAGTTCATGCTCCAGGCGATGCCGATGACCTTCCAGGCGTCGGGCGTCCGTGGCAGGCGGTGCAGGGGGGCGTCGACGAACAGGGCGACGACCAGGGTGATCACCAACGCGTCCACCACCGAGCCCATCGCGTCGCCGGCCGAGGGTGAGGCGCCGCCGATCACCGACCCGACCAGGATGGCGCCGCCGACGATCGCGGGGGTGGCCCAGAGTCGTGCACCGGCGGGGCGGGCAGGCCGCTGTGCCGGCATCAGCACGCGCATTCGACACCACAGCAGCTCAGGTCGTCGGTGAGCATCCCGGCGTCGTCCCACTCCTGCAGGGCACCGCAGTCGCGCCCTGCTCGTTCGCCGATGACGCGGGCGACGTGGGCGAACCGCTGCCGGAACTTGTAGACGAAGCAGAACTGCAGTGCGCCGTGCCGGAGCGCGGTGCCGGCCAGGAAGAGTCCGGGCGTGGTGGTCGACTCGTCGTCCTCGGTGAGCAGCGGCCAGCCGTCCGCGCGGGTGTCGAACAGGCTCGCGGCCGGCCCGAGCCCCGGGCCGTACCCGCTGGCGAGGATCGGTGGCGCGTCCGCCACCAGGGCGGTCCGTCCGGCGACGCCGACGGTGAACCCCTCTCCGGACCGTTTGATGCCGGTGACCTGGCCGTCGTCGACCAGGGTGAGGCGTCCACTGGCCAGCGCGGCCGCGAGCCGTTGACGGGTCCGCGGGGCGAGGCGGAACGACGGGTCCGACCCGCTGCCGGCGTCCCAGGGGTGGGACGGGTCGACGACCGTCACCGTCGCCCCCTGTTCGACGTGGTGGCACGCCAGGTCGATGCCGGACTCGAAGCCACCCACGACCACCACGTGTCCGGACCGCGCCACCCAGGCTGCCTCGGCGGACGCGTGCACCCCGAGCGAGGTGCCGGCGCAGCGGGGCAGGATCGGGTCGGAGAACTCGCCGCCGGCCCAGACCACGTTCCGGGTGATGACGGGGCCGCGGCTCGTGGTCACGCGGAAGCCGTCGTCGTCCGGCTCGATGCGCTCGACCTCGGTGTCGAGCAGGGTCGGCAGGTGGAAGGCCGCGACGACGCCCCGCAGGTACCGGGCGTACTCGGGCCCCGAGGGGTAGTCGGTCCCCAGGCTGTAGGCGGGTGAGGTGCGCGGGTGGACCGCGTTGAGGTCGGTGGCCCCGAACCCGTTGCCGGTGAAGGACGGCGTCAGGAACCGCTGGTGCTCCGGCCACCGACGGAACGTGTCTCCGACGACGCCGCGTTCGACGACGCCGAACAGCAGGCCGTCGACGGCGTGGAGTGCCAGGCCGGTGCCGACGCCGGCCGGTCCGGCTCCGACCACGAGGGCGTCGAGGGTCTCGGTGGGGTGTGGTGCTGGCATGGGGTCGGTCTTCCCAGCAGCTGCGGCTGCGTCGATGGAACGGCCACCGTGGTGTGGTCGCTGCACACCATCTTAGTGAGAACCGTTATCAACATGCCATCGGGGCATCAATCGACCGGCGTCGAGTACAGGACCGCCAGGGTCGCCACCAGTCCGACGACCACGATGCCGAGGTCGAGCAGGGCCAGGGTGACGAGTCGGGTGCGCTGCGGCCGGACGGCGGCCCGCACCACGACCATCGTCACGAACAACACGACGACGAGCACGAGCGCCGGCCAGCCGATCGCCGGCGCCCGGATCGCCATGAGCACCATCACCGCGGCGACGATCACGGCCGTGACGGCTCCCCACACGAGCCAGTTCGAGCCCGACGCCGTCCGGAGTGCGGGCTGGTCGCCGACGCGGGTGGGATCGGGGCGGCGGGGCTGTTGGTCGGACACGAGCCGGACGGTACGCGGCGGCCCCTGCCCGTGCCCGCAGCCGCTCGGCCACGAGAGGATGGGGGTGTGCACACCGCCGCGACCATCCTCGACGCCGTCGTCCGGCACATCGACACCACCGGGTTCGCCGCACACGGCATCCACGTGCGCACGCGGAGTGCGGCTCCGGGCGCCGAGGGCACCGCGGACGACGTCGCCGAGCACCACTGGACCCCCGACGTCCGACGCGAGATCCACTCCGCCGCGAAGGGCGTCTGCGTCCTGGCCACCGGCATCGCCGCCGACGACGACCTG
Organism: Curtobacterium sp. MCSS17_006; assembly: GCF_003234215.1. Classification (NCBI taxonomy): domain Bacteria; kingdom Bacillati; phylum Actinomycetota; class Actinomycetes; order Micrococcales; family Microbacteriaceae; genus Curtobacterium; species Curtobacterium sp. MCSS17_006. The sequence continues at coordinate 63,815 of NZ_QKSO01000020.1, forward strand.
GTGGACCTCGACGAACCGGTCGCGGCGTCCCTGGTCGGCACCGGCCTCGGTACGGCGACCGGGCTCGCGCTCGGCGCCGGCGTCGACCGGGTCACCCTCCGACACCTGCTCACCATGACCAGCGGGATCGACATGCCCTGGTCGGCGACCGAGCTGACGGACTGGCCGGACCTGGCGGCCGAGTTCCTGCGGCGACCGTCCCGCGGCCGGGTGTTCCAGTACGCGAACGCCAGCACCTACACCGCGATGCGCGTGCTCGAGACCCGGGTCGGCGACGTCGGCGCGTTCGTCACCGAGCGCCTGTTCGCGCCGCTCGGCATCCAGGACGTCGAGTGGCAACGCTGCCCGAACGGGTTCGTCGCCGGCGGCGAGGGACTGTCGCTCCGAACCGAGGAGCTCGCCCGCATCGGACGCCTGATCCGCGACCGCGGGGTCGTCGACGGACAGCGGATCGTCAGCGCGCGGTGGTGCGACGCGATGCACACCGACTGGGTGGAGCGCGAGGGGACCGGCCCCGGCTACGAGCGGTACGCGATGGCTGGGTGGGGTGGTCCCGGCCGACTCTGGCGGCTGCACGGTGCGTACGGTCAGATGCTGCTGTTCGACGAGACCGAGGCGAGCAACGACTCCGGCACCGTCGTCACCATCACCGCCGACGACCACTTCGGCGCCGACGCGCTCGCCGCCTTCGTCGCCGACGAGCTGGCCCGCCAGGACCCCCGCCGCTAGCACCGTCGACGATCCGACCTGCACGTCCGCGCGCGCCCGGCGTGGGAGGATCGATCAGTGCAGCAGCAACCCGTCGCGATCATCATCGCGGCCATGAGCGAAGAGGTCTCGGCCTTCGCCGACCTGTTCGGCGGTGTCCCGGTCCTCGACGGCCCCGTCGGTGGCCACGACCCGCACCAGCTGCTCGACATCGGCGGCGCCACGGTCGTCGTGCGCCGCAGCGGCATCGGCTTCACGAACGCCACGGCCGCGGTCGCCCACGGCTTCCACGACTTCGGCCCGGGCATCCCGGTGATCAGCGTCGGGACCGCCGGTGGGCTCATGCACGGTGTCGCCATCGGTGACGTCGTGGTCGGCGACCGGTACGTCAACCTCAACGCCGACGCCACCGCGTTCGGCTACGCCCTGGGCCAGGTCCCCGGCATGCCGACCGGCTACGCGCCGGACGCCCGGCTCGTCGAGCTCGCTATGGGCGCCGACATCGCGTGGCCGCTGCGGTCGGCGACGATCGGCTCGAGCGAGGTCTTCGTGACCGAGGGTCGTGCCCGTGCACTCCGGGTCGCGTTCCCCGAGGTGGCCGCGGTCGACATGGAGTCGGCCGCGATCGCGCAGTTCGCCCACGTGCACGACATGCCGTTCGTGTCGGTCCGGTGCATCAGCGACCTCTGCGCGCCGGACGGCGCCGAGTTCCGTGAGCACCTGGACGACGCCGCGGCACGCGCAGCGCGCGTGGTCCACGACCTGGTGCTCGGCCTGCGTTCCTGAGTCCGCCGGCGCGCTCCCTCAGCCAGCCCGAGTGCCGGCGCTCACGCGACGACTCCCACGGCACGGAGGCGTCGGACGGCGAGCCGGTCAGCGGCTCCGGGCGCTGCGCCGAGGGCGTGCGACGCGATCGTGACGTCGCCGTGACGGAGCAGACAGACGCCGGCGTCCCGTGTCTGCCCGCTGTGCCAGATCAGCCCGTCGCGGTGCTCCCACGCCAGGAAGTCCGGCTCGATGCGTCCGATCCCCACGCCGAACCGCAGGAGGTCGGACATGGTCGACCAGATCCCGCCGGCCGGTGCGTAGGGACCTGATCCGATGGTCCAGGGTTCACGGGGGAGGCCCCGCCACGATCGGAGCAGGGTTCGTCGCTCGGGTGCCGGGGCGAGGGTGGCGCTGGTGATGCCGAGCGGAGCCAGGACCGTCCGCTCGGCGACCGTGGACCATGCTTCCTGCGCGACGTGCTCGAGCAGCCGACCGAGCACCGCGTAGCCGAGGTTGGAGTAGTCCCGCTCACCCGGCGTCGTCGGGGTCTGGCGCAGCGCACGCGTGATGTCCGCCTCGGACACGTCCGCGTACGGGTCGCCGACGATCCCGGCCGACATGCCCTGGTGCACACGGGGCAGGCCCGAGCGGTGTCGGATCAAGTCGTCGACCGTGTAGGTGGCGTCGTCGGGGACGTCCGGCAACAGGTCCCGGGCGGGGGCGTCCCGTGGGATGTCCCGTTCAGCGAGGAGGACGAGCACGGCGGCGGCGGTTACGGTCTTCGTGACGCTCGCCCACTCCACCAGCGCGTCCGCTTCGTAGCGATCGCCGAGGTCGGCGGTGACGTCGCCCCCTGCGTCGATGATCACGGCTCGGTTCGCAGCGGTCACGCTCGTCCTCCTGATCTGGTCGAAGCCACCATGATCGCAGCCGGTCGTGCGGGGAACCTCGTTCGGCGTGGACGAGCCTCCCGGTGCCGGAGGGGCGCGATCCGGCTCTCGGCACGGCGGGAATTGCGTTCCACGGACGTTCCGGGACGGATCGCGAACTCGCCTCCGAGCCCCTCGCTAGCCTCCATCCCGGGGGGTCAAGGAACCACGGCCAATCACACAGGGAGATCAGCCATGAGCGCCTACACGAGCGACGAGAACGTCGAACCTGCACGCATCACCACCTTCAAGCGCGTCCGCAAGCAGTGGCGTCGGACGGGTGAGGTCGGCTACACGCACAGTGGTAGCGACTTCTTCCGCGACGACGCTCCGGAAGCGGTCCAGCGGTAACCAGCGGCAGCCACGAAGTGCCCGTCAGGAGCGATCCTGGCGGGCACTTCTGCATCAGCGACCGAGCTGGTCCCGCAGGTACGGGGCGGTCCGGCTGGTGGTCGAGGCGGCGACCTCGGCTGGCGTGCCGGAGGCGACCACCTGGCCACCCTCGACACCGCCGGACGGGCCCATGTCGATGACGTGGTCGGCGCTCGCGACGACGTCCATCGCGTGCTCGACCACGACGACCGTGTTGCCCGCGTCGGTCAGGCGGGCGAGCTGGGCGGTGAGCAGCTCGACGTCGGCCGGGTGCAGGCCGGTGGTGGGCTCGTCGAGCAGGTACAGGGTGTGGCCGGTCCGCGCGCGCTGCAGTTCCGTGGCGAGCTTGATGCGCTGCGCCTCGCCGCCGGACAGCTCCGGAGCGGGCTGGCCGAGTCGCAGGTAGCCGAGACCGACCTCGCGGAGGGTCTCGAGTCCTCGCCCGGCTGCGGGCAGGGACGCCAGGAACGGCGCCGCTTCGTCGACGGTCATGCCGAGGACGTCGGCGATGGACGCCCCGTTCCACCGGACCTCAAGCGTGTCGGCGGTGTAGCGGGAGCCGTGGCACTCGGGGCACGGGGCCCAGCTGCCGGGCAGGAAGAGGAGCTCGACGGACACCGACCCCTCGCCCTGGCAGACCTCGCACCGGCCGCCGGCGACGTTGAACGAGAACCGCCCGGCGCCCCAACCGCGGGCCTTGGCCTCGTCGGTCTGAGCGAATGCAGCGCGGACCGCGTCGAACAGGCCGGTGTAGGTGGCGAGGTTCGAGCGGGGCGTCCGGCCGATCGGCTTCTGGTCGACCTGCACGACGCGGTCGATGAGCGGGTGTGACGTCGCGACGCCGGGCAGCACGCCGCCGACGAGCGACGACTTGCCGGAGCCGCTGACCCCGGTGACCGCGGTGAGCACACCGAGCGGCAGGTCGACGTTGAGCCCCCGCAGGTTGTGCAGGGTGAGGTCGCGGAGTTCGAGCGTGCCGATCGGGGTCCGGACGGCGCGGTCGGCGGTCGGCTGCCGGGGCTCCAGGAATCGCCGGGTGACCGACGCCTCGACCTCGGCCAGGCCGGCGACCGGGCCGCTGTACAGGACGGTGCCGCCACCGGTGCCCGCACGGGGTCCGACGTCGACGATCCAGTCGGCTCGGCGCACGATGCTCATGTCGTGTTCGACGACGAAGACGCTGTTGCCGCCGGCACGTAGGTCGTCGAGGACGTCGACGAGGGACTCGGCATCGGCGGGGTGCAGCCCGGCGCTCGGTTCGTCGAGCACGTAGACGACGCCGAACAGGCCGGAGCGCAGCTGCGTCGCGATCCGCAGCCGCTGGCTCTCACCGGGGGAGAGCGTCGGGGTGGCGCGGTCGAGCGCGAGGTAGCCGAGACCCAGGCCGACCAGCACCTCGACACGGGTGAGCAGGTCGCGGGAGATCGCCACGGCGACCTCGGTGTGCTCGCCGGACGATGCCCGCGACGTCGCCGCTGCCGCATCCGTGATCGCCGCGATCGGGCGCAGGACGTCAGCCAGGCCGGTCAGCGGCAGCGCGTTCAGCTCGGCGATCGAGTGGCCGCCGATCGTCACGGCGAGGGCGGCTCGGGTCAGGCCCGTGCCGCCGCAGAGCCCGCACGGGCCGGACTCGACGAACTGGAGCACCTTCTTGCGCTGGGTCTCGCTCTGCGAGTCGGCGAGGGTGTGCAGCACGAACTGGCGGGCGCTCCAGAACCGGCCCTTGTAGGGTTTCGCGACGCGGTCGCGCTTCGGCTGCACCTGCACGACGGGCTGTTCCTCGGTGAAGAGCAGCCAGTCACGGTCCTCGCGCGACAGCTCACGCCACGGGCGCTCGATGTCGTAGCCGAGCACCGCGGTGACGTCCCGCAGGTTCTTGCCCTGCCACGCACCGGGCCAGGCGGTGATCGCGCCGTCGCGGATGCTCAGCGACGGATCGTGCACGGCCGATGCCTCGGTGACCTCGTGCGCGGTCCCGATGCCGTGGCACCGCGGGCAGGCGCCGGCGACGGTGTTCGGCGAGAAGGAGTCCGACTCGAGCCGGTCAGCACCGGACGGGTACGTGCCGGCGCGCGAGTAGAGCATGCGCATCGAGTTCGACAGCGTGGTCATGGTGCCGACGGTGGAACGGGAGCTCGGGGCACCGCGACGCTGCTGCAGGGCGACGGCGGGCGGCAGTCCGGTGATCGAGTCGACGTGCGGGGTGGAACCCTGCGCGATCAACCGCCGCGCGTACGGGGCGACGGACTCGAGGAACCGGCGCTGGGCCTCGGCGAAGACGGTGCCGAAGGCGAGTGAGGACTTGCCGGAGCCGGAGACGCCGGTGAACGCGACGATCCGGTCGCGGGGGATGTCCACGTCGACGTCGCGCAGGTTGTTCTCGCGGGCACCACGGACGCGGATGAAGTCGTCCGGCCCGGGTCGGTCGTCGGTCTGGGTCGAGCGAGGAGCGGGCATTCGCTCGATCGTAGGCTCGGCCACTGGGAGAAGCAGTACCGGTGCGGAACCGCGAACGACGAAGAGCCGCTCCGCCCTGATCGGCGGAGCGACTCTTCGCGTCGTGCGGTGGTGCTCGTGGTGCGGTGTTGCGGCAGGTGTTACTTGATCTGTGCGGTGATGGTGGCGGTGCCGACGAGGAGGCCGCGCTTGACGGCGTCGGTGCCGAAGGTCTTGTTCAGCAGGCCGGCGGCGTCT
>NZ_QKSO01000021.1:0-42373 GCF_003234215.1 Curtobacterium sp. MCSS17_006
GGGGGGGGAGGGTCAGGAGGTCAGTGGCCGGCGCCGAGGTTCCCGGCGAGGCGGCCGTGGAAGGCACGGCTGGCGTCGTTCAGCCCGGCGATCTCGACGCGCTTGCCGTGCTGGTGGTACTTCGTCTCGATGGCGTCGAGTGCGGCGACGGTGGAGGCGTCCCAGATGTGCGACCCGGTCATGTCGATGACGACCAGGTCGGGGTCGTCGACGTAGTCGAACTGCGTGGTGAGGTCGTTGCTCGACGCGAAGAAGAGTTCGCCCTCGACCGTGTAGAGCGCGTGCTGCTCGCCGGTGGGGAGGGTCTCGATGCTCCGCGACACGGTGGTGAAGTGGGAAACGCGGCGTGCGAAGACGATCATCGCGGCGATGACACCGATGATCACGCCGATGGCCAGGTTGTCCGTGGCGACGACGATCACGACGGTGAGGACCATGACGATGGTCTCGCCGACCGGCATACGCCGCAGTGTGGACGGCTTGATGCTGTGCCAGTCGAAGGTGCCGACGGAGACCATGACCATCACGGCGACGAGTGCGGCCATCGGGATGATCGCGACGACGTCGCCGAGCCCGACGACGAGGACCAGCAGGAAGACCCCGGACAGGAACGTCGAGATCCGGGTACGGGCGCCGGAGGCCTTGACGTTGATCATCGTCTGGCCGATCATCGCGCAGCCGCCCATGCCGCCGAACAGGCCGGAGGCGATGTTCGCCACCCCCTGCCCGAGGGCTTCGCGGGTCTTGCGGGAACCGGTGTCGGTGACCTCGTCGACGAGCTTCGCCGTCATGAGCGACTCGAGGAGTCCGACCAGGGCCATGGCGAGGGCGTAGGGGGCGATGATCGTCAGCGTCTCGAGCGTCAGCGGGACGTTCGGGATGAACAGGGTCGGGAGGCTGTCCGGGAGCTTGCCCTCGTCGCCCACGGTGGGGATCGCGATGGACGCCAGCACGGTGACGAGCGTCAGGACGACGATCGCCACGAGCGGTGCCGGGATGGCCTTGGTGACACGGGGCAGCAGCACGATGATCGCGATGCCGACGGCGCCGATCGGCCAGACGAGCCAGTCGACGCCGATGATGTTCGGCAGCTGCGCGGTGAAGATCAGGATCGCGAGGGCGTTGACGAACCCCACCATCACCGACCTCGGCACGAAGCGCATCAGCTTGGCCGCGCCGAGCCCACCGAGGACGAGCTGGAAGACGCCGCCGAGGATGACGGTGGCGATCAGGTAGTCCAAGCCGTGCTCCTTGACCACGGGGGCGACGACGAGCGCGATGGCTCCGGTGGCGCCGGTGATCATCGCGGCACGTCCGCCGACGAACGAGATGACCACGGCCATCACGAACGCCGAGAACAGCCCGACGCGGGGATCGACGCCCGCGATGATCGAGAACGAGATCGCTTCCGGGATCAGTGCGAGGGCCACGACGAGGCCGGCGAGGACCTCGCGGAGCAGGATCTTCGGGTTCCGCAGGGCGGACAGGACGGTGGGGCTTGCGTGCACCGGAGCCGGTGCGGGCGTGACGGTCGTCACGGTTCTCCTTCGGTGAGGGATGCGGACGCTCGGCGTCCGCGGGGGAATGTCGTGGGGCGCTTCATCGCGCGCACTGACCGAGTGCGGCCAGGGACCCGAACCTTCCGCGACGGAAGAGTTGGTCGTGTTCGACTCTAACGCAACGGAAGGGTTGCTGCGCAAGCATCGGTACGATCGGTCGGGACCGGGCAACCGGGCGGAAGGGGTCAGCAGTGACGGACGCGGCAGGAGCATCGACGATGCGGATCGGTGAACTCGCCGACCGGACCGGGCTCTCCATCCGGACCGTGCGGCACTACGACGACGTCGGGCTGCTCCACCCCACCGGACGGACCGAGGGCGGCTTCCGGCTGTACTCCGACGACGACCTGCAACGCCTGCTCGTCATCCGCCGGATGAAGCCCCTCGGCTACTCCCTCGAGCAGATGGCCGAGCTCCTCGGCATCCTCGACGGGCTGCAGGTGGCGGACGGCGCCGAGCGCGACCGGCTGCAGGCGCAGCTCGACGCGTACGTCGTCGACACCGAGGAACGCCGGGCGAAGCTCGCTCGCAACCTCGAGTGGGCCGACGAGTTCCTCGGCATCCTGCGCGCGCACTGACACGCCGTGACGGACTGGAGGCGCGGTGCCAGCTGGCACCGTGCCTCCTGTCCGTCCGCTGGTCGCGTCGCGCGACCGACGCCGGCTTGTTCACCCAACCGACGCATGCGCGTGGCAGGGTGGTCCGGGGCATCGTCGCCCGCAGCCCAGCCAGCCGCCAGCGGAGCACGATGCCAACACCCGACCTGATGATCGTCACGGACCTCGACGGGACGTTCCTCGACCACCACGACTACTCGTTCGACGCGGCCCTGCCGATGCTGGAACAGCTGCGGGCGGACGACGTCCCCGTCGTGTTCTGCAGCAGCAAGACGCGTGCCGAGATCACGGCGCTGCAGGCAGTCACCGGGCTCGACGGACACGCGTTCGTGGCGGAGAACGGCGCGGTCGTCGTCGGGCCGGCGGGCGACGTGCTGGTCGGACCGGTCGACGGTGAGCTCGAGCGGCTGCACGCGGAACTCGACCGCGTCCGTCGGGCACTGGAGCTGCACTTCGAGACCTTCGGCGGCGTGACCGACGCGGTCGTCGCCGCGTGGACCGGCCTCGACCTCGAAGCGGCCGGACGAGCACAGCAGCGCGAGGCGTCCGAGGTCCTGCTCTGGCACGCCGAGGACGACGACCGGGCGGACGCGTTCCGCGCGGCGCTCGCCGCGGTCGGCCTCGACCTGGTGCGCGGCGGCCGGTTCTGGCACGTGCTGCCGGCCGGCCGCGACAAGGGCGCGGCGGTCCGGACGTTGATCGCCGACCACGATCGCCGGACGGGCACGGTCCCGCGCACGATCGGACTCGGTGACGGCCCGAACGACACCGCGCTGCTCGACGCCGTCGACTTCGCCGTCGTGGTCCGCGGACACGGCCCGGCACCCGGACCGCTCGCCGACGACCGCCCCGAGCGCGTCCACCGCACGACCGCCCCCGGCCCGCAGGGCTGGACCGAGGGCCTCACCCGGTTCACCACCCCGTCCGTCAGGAGCCACCGATGAGCGACTTCCACCAGAACGGCGTCATCACGACGTTCCACGACCTCGGTCGCCGCAGCACCGCGAGTCTCGAAGAGGACCTGCGGGGCTTCGCCGAGAAGCGCCCGATGAGCCTGATCCTGCCGGCGCTGTACTCCGAGCTCGAGCGTCCGGCCCTGTCGCGGATCGTCGACGAGCTGGCCGAGGCCGACTGGCTCAGCGAGATCGTGATCGGGCTCGACCGCGCCGACCGCTCGCAGTTCGAGCACGCCCGCGAGTTCTTCTCGCGGCTGCCGCAGCGGCACCGGATCCTGTGGAACGACGGGCCGCGACTGCGCGAGCTCGACGCCGAACTGGAGCGTGCTGGTCTGGCGCCGGGGGAGCCCGGCAAGGGCCGGAACGTCTGGTACTGCACCGGGTACGCCCTGGCGTCGGAGCGGGCAGACTGCATCGCCCTGCACGACTGCGACATCACCACCTACGAGCGGGGCATGCTCGCGCGGCTGTTCTACCCGGTCGCGAACCCCGCGTTCGACTACGAGTTCTCGAAGGGCTACTACGCCCGCGTCGCCGACGGTCGCATCAACGGCCGCGCCGCACGGCTGCTCGTCGGGCCCCTGCTCCGCTCGCTCCGCCAGGTCTACGGGGAGTCCGAGTACCTGGAGTACCTCAGCAGCTTCCGGTACCCGCTGTCCGGCGAGTTCGCGATGCGCGCCCACGTGCTGAACGGCCTGAAGATCCCCGGCGACTGGGGACTCGAGATCGGCATGCTCTCCGAGGTCTACCGCGACTACGCGACCCGGCAGGTGTGCCAGGTGGAGATCGCCGACGCGTACGACCACAAGCACCAGCCCCTCGCCGAGGCCGACGGCACCGGCGGCCTCGCCCGGATGGGCAACGACATCGTGCAGTCGCTGCTCCGGAAGCTCGCGACGATGGGCGTCCCGCTCACGTCCGACTCGTTCCGGGTGCTCAAGGCGACGTACTACCGGAACGCACTCGACATCGTCGAGGTCTACCGGCACGAAGCCGAGATGAGCGGGCTCGCGTTCGACCAGCACGCCGAGGAAGCCGCCGTGGAGCTCTTCACCAAGGCGATCCTCGACGCCGGCGGCGCCTTCACGGCGCGGCCGAACGACAAGCCGTTCATCCCGAGCTGGAGCCGGGTGCGCTCAGCGGTGCCGGACGTGCTCGACCGGCTGCGTGACGCGGTGGAGGCGGACCAGCAGGACTGATCCGGCGCCCAGAGCGCGCGCCCTGGGCGCGAGTCAACGGCGGACGGGAGGCACGGTGCCAGCTGGCCCCGTGCCTCCCGTCCGTCGGTCTGGCGCCGTTCTCAGGCTGCGCCCTGCGGCGCCCAACCGAGTTCCGGACCCAGCCGCTCGGCGATGTCCGTGATGATCTGCGCGTAGTCGTCGGGCTCGAACGAGAACGGGAGTGCGAAGGCGACCTCGGTGACCGCCTGGTAGCCGACGTCGGCACGGAGCCGGTCGGCGATCTCGGCGGACGTGCCCACCAGGTCGGCGGCGAAGAGCATCCCGGCAGGGCCCTGCGGCACGCCGACGCGACCCGAGCGGCTGTCGACGTAGGCGCGGTAGCGGGCCGCTTGCTCGGCCGTCGCGGTGTCGGTCGGGATGACGACCAGGCCCTGCGAGACGCGGGCGGCAGCGGGGTCGGGGTGGACGTCGAGGTAGGCGTCGATCTGGGCGCGCTGGTTCGTGGCGAAGTCGGTGCCGTTCTCGCTGCGGGTGACGCTCGAGGTGAGCAGGTGGAAGCCGTTCTCGCCCGCCCACACGGCCGACTTCGTGCTGCCGGTGCCGTACCAGATCCGGTCGGCCAGGCCGGCGCTGTGCGGCTGGACGGTGCTCGCGAACTCCTCGATGCCACGACGTTCGACGGTCTCGGTCGCCGTCACCGGGTCACCGCGCACCAGGTCGCGGAAGCGCAGGAGCCGGTCGTTGCCGAGGTCCTCGTGCTCCAGGGTGTCGGGGTAGATCGCGTCGCGGTACAGGTCGAAGTTCATCGGGGTGCCGACCGAGAACCCCGGGTTGAGGCGGCCACCGAGCAGGACGTCGACCGTGCCGAGGTCCTCCGCCAGGCGGAACGGGTTCTCCGCGCCGATCGGGGTGACGGCGGTGCCGAGGTCGATGCGCGAGGTGCGCTGCGAGGCGGCGGCCAGCACCGCGACGGGGGAGGAGATGCCGTGCTGCAGGTGCCGGTGGCGCAGCCAGGCGCTGTCGAAGCCCAGGGCCTCGGCGCGCTCGATCACACGCAGGGTGTCCTCGTGGCCCTCGGACGGTCGGGCGGGGTCGAACGACCCGATCGTCAGGAAGCCGAGCCGGTGCAGGGGAGTTCCGTCGTGGGGCATGGGTCGATCGTGCCAGACCATCGGGCGGTGCGGGGGTCCGGATGGCAGGCTGGATCCGTGCACATCACCCTGGACTCCGCGACCGACATCGTCATCTCCGGCATCCGTTTCCCGGAGGGGAACCGCTGGCACGACGGGCGGCTCTGGTACTCGGACATGCACACCGGCCAGGTGTTCTCGGTCGACCCGACCTCGGCGGACGGCCCCAGGCTCGAGGCCACCGTCGACGGGCAGTCGTCGGGGCTCGGGTGGCTCGCCGACGGGCGGTTGATCATCAGCTCGATGGAGTCCCGCAGGGTCGTCGCCGTCGAGCCGGACGGCAGCACCTCGGTGTTCGCCGACCTGTCCACGATCGAGTCGTCGCTCGTGAACGACCTGGTCGTCGATGCCCAGACCGGCCGGACCTACATCGGCGCCTTCGGCTACGACCTGTACGCGGGCGAGGAACTACGCCCCGGCCCGCTCTACGTGATCGACCCCGACGGCTCCGTCCGGCTCGCCGCGGAAGGCCTGGTGTTCCCGAACAGCGCCAACATCCTACCCGGCACCCGGACCCTGGTCGTCAGCGAGACGTGGGGCGGCCGGCTCACCGCGTTCGACATCGAGGACGACGGTTCGCTGACCGGGCGTCGCGAGTGGGCAGCCCTGCCCGGCGGTGTGACCCCGGACGGCAGCACCGTCGACCGTGACGGCGCGGTCTGGGTCTGCTCGGTCGACACGGGGGAGTTCCTGCGGGTCGTCGAGGGGGGCGAGGTGACGGACCGTATCGATGCACCCGGGGACTGCGCGATCGACTGTGCGCTCGGTGGCGAGGATGGTCGCACCCTCTACCTGGCGACCGCCGACAGCTACGACCCGGCCGTGACGGCGACGACGCGCGCCGGTCGGATCAGCTCGGTCCGGGTCGAGGTTCCCGGGTGGTGAACCCGAGCGACCTCGCCGAGGCGACGCGTCGTGCCGAGTACCTGGTCGAGCACGGGCCGACGGTGGTCGTCATGTCGCAGCAGGCGGGACTCGCCGCGCTGTCGGTCCTCTGGGTGGCCGCCACTGCCCCCGCCGCCTTGCGGCTCAGCATGCTGGTCTGGTTCCTCCTCGCCGTCGCCGGAGCGGTCGTGGCGGTGACCGCCTGGGTCCGCGCTCGAGGGCACCGCAGGCTGCTGCCCTACCTCGTCGACACGCCCGAACGGCCGCTCGGCGCGCTCAGCCCTGCGGACCGCAAGTCCGTGACCCGGCAGTTCAGTGGGCGGGCCGCGATGACGCCCGAGACCATGCCGCTCGTGCGGGCGCTGCTCGCGTGGCAGCGACGGTCGACGCGGATGGCGATCCCGGCGCTCATCGGTATGGGCCTCGGCCTCCTCGGCCTGGCGGGGTCCGCACTCGCCACGCTGGGTCCGTGGCGCTGGCTGTTCGTCGTGCTCATCGTCTGCGCTGCAGCGTTCGTCACCGTCTTGTCGATGATCGAGAAGCGGCGGCGCGACCGGATCCTGGCCGAGATCGATTCGGCAGGCGCGCCCGTCTCCTGACCTCGCGCGCGCCGCCTCCACGCGCGTTAGCGTGGTGCGGGGAGGCCGTGATGGACAGTCCGGGCTGGTGGTCCGCGATCGGCTGCGCCGTGCTCCTGCTCATCGTCGACGCGGCGATCTGGGGCATCGCGTCGATCGCTGCAGACGGCCTGGGACGGAACCGCGCAGCGGGTATCCGACTGCCGTCGCTCATGCGGAGCGACGCGGCCTGGCACGCCGGACACCGGGCCGCCCGCCGGGTCATGCGGCCGTTGCTCATCGGCGCCGCGGTCGTGGCGATCGTGTCCGTTCCGGCTCAGCTCATCCCGGTGCTCTCCGTGGTGCTGCTCGGGCTGTCCCTGGCGACCACGCTGGCGGCGCTCGTCGTCGGTGCGGTGTCGGCGTCCCGTGCTGCGAACAGCGTTCCTCGCGACGATTGATCGGAGCGGCCATGCTGGTCCCGTGCAGCGAATCGGGCTCAGCGACCCAGAAGGTGTTCGGTTCGTCCCTTCCCGCGGATCGGGGACCGGCGTCCTGGTGCTCGCGGGGTCGAGCGGGCGGATCGACGAGGACCGCGCGCGGGTCTTCGCGGAACTCGGGCACGTCGCTGAATCGATCCGGTGGTTCGGGGGATCCGGCCAGCAACCGGGACCGTGGTCCGTCCCCCTCGAGCTGTTCCTCGCCCGTATCGACGATCTCGAGCGGACCTGCGATCGGGTCTGGCTCGTCGGGACGTCCCTCGGGGCCGAGGCCGCGCTGGTCCTCGGCGCCCTCCGCCCCTCGGTCGCGGGTGTCATCGCGTTCGCGCCCACCGACGTGGTGTGGCCCTGGCCGGACGACGAGGGCGTGGAACGATCGCACTGGACCCTCGACGGCTCGCCACTGCCGCACGTGCCGTTGGCGTGGGACACCTGGCGGCGGGAAGAACCGCCGCGCTTCCGATCGCTCTACGAACACTCGTACGAAGCTGCCCCGGACCGGGTTCGGGCAGCGGCGGTACCCGTCGAGCGGATACCGCAGCTCGTCCTGATCGCCGGAGAGGACGACCAGGTCTGGCCGAGCGCCCAGAGCGCTCGCCGCATCGCAGCTCGGCGGACCGCGGCCGGGCACACCACGACCGTGGTCATCCATCGGGACGCAGGGCACCGGGCAGCTCTGCCCACCGAGCCGGTCGTGGCCGGAGGGACCGCGATGGTGCGCGGCGGTACCGCCGCCGCCGATGCTGCGCTCGGAGTGGTGGCACTCGAGGCGATCCGTGGTGCCCTCGTCCAGGACCGCATCCGTTCATCGAGCTGACCGAAGGGGCTCTTCGTCGCCGCGCGGTGCGAGGTTGCACACGTGGTGCGAGGCATCCGAGCTCGCACCACGTGTGCAACCTCGCACCAGACGGAACCGGCGCCAAGCGACCGGGGCGACACGGCCGCACGCACCGCCCGCCACCACGCGCACCCGCGTCACCCGCACCCCTCCCGGTACGGCAGACTCAACGGACAAGCATCCAGGAGTGATCGTCATGTTCGTCGCCGCCATCGTCTTCCTCGTCATCGCGCTCGTCGCGCTCTTCTTCCGAACACGCACCTACTCCACCCCCGCACGCCCGGCCACACCCGGCCGCGAGGCACGTCCCGCCGTCCCGACCCGCCGCCCGAACCTCATCGCGACGTGGACGGCAGCAGCCGCGGGCGTCCTGTTCGTCGGGCTCACGCTCGGCAGCACCTTGTACGCGCAGGACACGGGCGAGTCGAAGGTGCAGGTGGACATCTCCGGCAACATCGTCGGGCAGACCACGGACTCCGGGTTCCACTTCAAGGCACCGTGGGCCACGCTCCACACGTTCAACATCCGGAACCAGACCGTCACCTACATCAACGCGGTGAACGGCTCCGACTCGGACAACAACGGCAACGTCCGCTCCGGCCCGTACGTCACGGTGCAGGACCAGGACGGCGTCTCGTCGAACGTCAGTCTGAACCTGCAGTACAGCATCGACGCGAAGTCGGTCACCGACATCTACCGGTCGTACAAGACCGAGGAGAACTTCAAGACGCAGTTCATCGGCAACTCAGTGCGCAGCGTCGTCCGCCAGGTGCCGAACGACTTCACCACCATCGAGCTCATCACCAAGCGCGGCACCGTCGAGAAGGCGATGATCCAGGCGCTCGAGACGCGGTGGAAGGGCTCGGGCGTGCACGTCGACAACTTCGCGCTGCAGGAGATCACCCCGCCGAAGTCGGTCATCGACGCGTACGCCACGGCGCAGCAGGCGCAGATCCAGGTCACGAAGGAGCGCGCGCTCCTGGATGCGAAGAAGGTGCAGGCGCAGCAGCAGGTCGCCGAGGCGCAGGGTCAGGCCGACGCCAACGAGGTCCTCAACGAGCACCCGCTGTCCGACGCCGCGCTCAAGCAGCGCGAGATCGAGGCGCTCAAGAGCGCCGGCGACAACGGCTCGCTGATCGTCGTGCCGCAGGGCACCGACAACATCCTCAGCCTGCCGGGGACCTCGGGTTCGAAGAGCAAGTGACGGCGTCGGGCCCCTGCACGGCGCTCAGTGCCCGAGTTCGACCAGGAACACGCCGACGATGATCAGCGCGATCCCGCCGAGCATGAGCGCCGTGAGCGGTTCGCGGAAGAGCACCCGTCCGAGGATCGCGGTCAGGGCGACGCCCGTCGCGGCCCAGATGCCGTAGGCGACCCCGATCGGCAGGCCGAGCGTCAACGCCACGGCGAGCAGGCTGAAGGCGATGAGGTACCCGGCGACGACGGCGACGTACCAGACGCGTTTCCCGTCCGTCGCGAGCTTGAGGCTGATCGTCGCGCCGACCTCGGTGACGATCGCGATCGCGAGCAGGACCCACCCCATCAGCGGGCCTCCTGCTCGCGACGTGCGAGCGCCCGCTGGGACCCGATCTCGACCAGGAGCACGCCCACCGCGATGAGCGCGATCCCGACGATCATCGTGAGGGTCAGGGCCTGCCCGAACAGGACGGCGGCCAGCACCGCGGTCAGCGCGACCCCGGACGCTCCCCAGATGCCGTAGGCGACCCCGACGGCCATGCCGCTCCGGAGCACCCGGATGAGCATGACGAAGGCGGTGACGTACCCGACAGCGACGACGGCGTACCAGGCGGGTTGCTCGACGGCCGCCTGCATCGACAGGGCACCCGTGACCTCGGCGACGATCGCGATCCCGAGGAAGAGCCACTTCACGAGGCACCTCCGCCGACGAGGCTGGCGATCGCCCGAGCCGCCGTGGCGACGGTCTCGGAAGCGGCGGTGTCGTCGCGGTCCGCGAGCCACGACCCGCTGACGCCGTCGGCGGTCGCGATGAGCAGACGTGCGACCTGCTCGACGGGTACCACCCACGTGATCCCGTCCTCGTCCGACCAAGCGTCGACGTGGACGCGGACGGCCTCGAGGTACGCACCTTGTTCCCACGCGGCGAGCTCTGCCAGGTCGGCATCGCGACGGGAGTGCGTGACGAGTTCGACGAGGGCGAGCGCGGTCGCCGGGTCGCTCCGGGTCCGTCCGAGGTGCGCCGTCAGGCCGGCGGCGATCCGCGCCCGTGGGTCGAGCCGTGTGCTCGGCGTCGCGAACGCGGCCGCCATGGCACCGCGCAGCTGCCGTTCGAGCACCGCCCGGAACAGCGCCGACTTCGATGCGAAGCAGTAGTGGAACGCGCCGTGCGGCAGTCCGGCGGCCGTGGTGACGGCGCGCGTCGTGAGCGCGGCGATCCCGCCGTCGCGCAGGACGGTGATCGCGGCGTCGACGAGTTGCTGCCGCCGCTCCTCGATGCTGCGGTGCTCTTGGTGGAGGGTCATGGATCGACCGTACTGCTCGACTTGGCCATCTGGCCAAGTCGAGCAGTGAACTGTCAGGGACAGACGGACGGGAGGCACGGTGCCAGCTGGCACTGTGCCTCCCGTCCGTCCGCGTTGCGGGGTCCAGGGCCCCGCTCAGGCCGCGCCGTGACTGGCGCGGCTGCGCCGCGAGAGCGAGTCGATGATGACGGCCAGCAGCAGGACCGCGCCGGTGATCATGTAGCGGATCGACGAGTCGAGGCTCAGCAGGGTGAGCCCGTTCGAGATCGACTGGATCACGATGATGCCGAGCAGTGCCGACCAGGCGCTGCCACGGCCACCGAACAGGCTGGTCCCGCCGATGACGGCTGCGGCGATCGCGTTGAGGTTCGTGTCACCGGCGCCGGACGACAGGCTCGCCGAGTTGAGGCGGGCGGCGGCGAGGATGCCG
This sequence comes from Curtobacterium sp. MCSS17_006, assembly GCF_003234215.1. Lineage (NCBI taxonomy): Bacteria > Bacillati > Actinomycetota > Actinomycetes > Micrococcales > Microbacteriaceae > Curtobacterium > Curtobacterium sp. MCSS17_006. Next base: position 11,215 of record NZ_QKSO01000021.1, read on the forward strand.
CCGACGGTGGCGAAGAGCGAGGTCAGCATGAACACCGAGATGTAGATGCGGTTCACCCGGATGCCGGAGCGCCGTGCGGCCTCGACGTTGCCGCCGACCGCGAAGACCGAGCGCCCCCAGCGGGTGCGCTTCAGCACGAAGTTCATCAGCACGACCAGCACGATGAAGAACACGAACGAGGTGCCGGTGCCGAAGTCGCGCGACAGGTACCAGACCATGAGCGCGAGGCCGAGGAACAGGGCGACGGCCTTCACGATGGTCAGCGACATCGCCCCGGTCGACAGCCCGGCACGGCGGCGGCGGGCAGCGCGTCGGATCTCGGTGAAGAAGAGTCCTCCGGCGGCCAGGACGGCGAGCAGGTACGCGAGCCACGGCGGCAGGTACGACGCCGACGCGAACTGCACGATCGGGGAGTCGTACGGCAGGTTGATCGAGCCGTTCGGGCCGAGGATGAGCAGCTGCAGCCCGAGGAACCCGAGCAGGCCGGCGAGCGTGATGACGAAGCTCGGCACCCCGAAGCGAGTGAACAGCAGGCCGTAGAGCAGCCCGGCGGCGGCACCGACGGCCAGGGCGACGGTGAGCACGAGCCACAGCGGCCAGCCGAGCGTCGTGAGGCCCTGACCGAGGATCGCGGCGGAGAGCCCGCTGACGCTGCCGACGGACAGGTCGATCTCGCCGAGCAGCAGCACGAGGACGATGCCGATCGCGATGGTGCCGACCGCGGCGCACTGCAGGGCGAGGTTGACCAGGTTGCCCGGGGACAGGAAGTCGGGGGAGAGCGCCTGGAACACCGCCCAGATGACGATGAGCCCGACGACCACCGGCAGCGAGCCGATGTCACCGCCGCGCACCCGGCGGACGAACGCCTTCGCCGCGCCGCCGATCCCCTGGTCGCGCAGGAGCCGCTCGTCCTGCAGGTCCGCCGCCGAGGGGGTCGGGGTCGCTGCGGTGAGGGTCTCGTCGGTCTTGCTCATGCGCTGGTCTCCTGCTCGGTGCGGGCGGCGGCGCGACGGGTGACGGCGTTGTCGGTGGCGCCGGTGATGGCCGCGATGATCTCCTCGTAGGAGACGTCGTCGATGCGGAACGTGCCGTTGTTCCGCCCCAGCCGAAGGACCGCGACCCGGTCGGCGACGGCCTGCACGTCCGCGAGGTTGTGGCTGATGAGGACGACGCCGAGTCCGCGCTCGCGCAGGCGTTCGACGAGGTTCAGGACCTCGGCGGTCTGTGCGACGCCGAGTGCTGCGGTGGGCTCGTCGAGGACGACCACCTGCGGGTCACCGATCAGCGAGCGGGCGATCGCCACGGTCTGTCGCTGGCCACCGGACAGCGACGCGATCGGGATCCGCACCGAGGGGATCCGGGCGGCGAGCTGCTGGAGGAGCTCCCACGATCGGCGCTCCATCTCCTCCTCGTCGAGGAACGGGTGGGCGATCTCGCGCCCGAGGAACAGGTTCGAGACCACGTCGAGGTTGTCGGCGAGGGCGAGGTCCTGGAACACCGTGGCGATGCCGAGGGTCTGGGCCGCGGCGGGGTTCGGGACGGTGACCTCGTCGCCGCCGAAGGTGATCGTGCCGCCGTCCGGCGTGTAGACCCCGGCGAGGATCTTGACGAACGTCGACTTGCCGGCGCCGTTGTCGCCGACGATGGCGACCACCTCGCCCGGGTAGACGTCGAAGTCGATGTCGCTGAGGGCCTGGACGGCGCCGAACCGCTTGGTGATCCCGCGCAGGGACATCACCGGGTCGGCGGAGGGGTGTGCTGCTGGTGACGCGTTGCTCACGGGTGTCGTGCTCACGGGTGTCGTCCTCGATCGGTGAGGCCCGCCCGGTCCGCAGTCGGACCGGGCGGGCAGAGGGGGTCGGACCTACTTGATGCCGGCGCTGTCGCAGGCTGCCTTGTACTGCGCGGTGCAGATCTTCGACACCTCGTACAGGCCGTCTTTGACCACCGTCGACTGGACGTTGTCCGTGGTGACGGCGACCGGGTCGAGCAGGGTCGACTGGACGCTGGCGCCGCCGGCGGTGTCGACGGTGGTGTCGCCCTTCGGGGTCTCACCCTTGGCGAACTGGATCGCCAGGTCGGCGGCCTTCGACGCCTCGGGCTTGAAGGCCTTGTAGACGGTCATGTACTGCTCGCCGGCGAGGATCCGCTGGATGCCCGCGAGCGAGGCGTCCTGCCCGGTGACGGGCGGGAGCTCGGTGACGCCGGCCGACTTCAGGGCCGCGATGACGCCGCCGCCGGTGTCGTCGTTCGCCGCGTAGACGCCGGTGATCTTGTCCTTGCCGAGCTTGCTGATCTGGCCGGCTGCCCAGTCCTGCGCCTTCGCGGGGTCCCATCCGGGGGTGTCGTACTCGGCGAGCACCTTGTAGCCGCTGTCGTCGATGACCGAGTGGGCGCCCTTCTTGAACTGCGAGGCGTTGTTGTCGGTGGGGGAGCCGTTCACCATGATGATGCCCGAGCCCTCCGGGACCTTCTTCGCCTTGAGGGCGTCGACGAGTGCCTGGCCCTGCAGCTCACCGACCTTCTCGTTGTCGAACGAGATGTAGTAGCTCAGGTCGGGGCTGTTGATGAGCCGGTCGTAGGAGATCACCGGCACCTTCTTGGCCTTCGCCTGCTGGACGATGGACGCTGCGGCCTCGCCGTCGAACGGGTCGAGGACCAGGACCTTGACGCCCTGCGTGAGCATCGACTGGGCCTGCTGCAGCTGCTTCGACGCGTCGCCGTCGGCGTTCGCGTAGATGACCGAGCAGCCGCTGCACTGCTTCTTCACCTCGGCGGTGAAGAGCGGACGGTCGGCGCTGGCGTAGCGGGCGGTGACGGAGTCGGGCAGGAGCAGGCCGATCTTGGCTTTCGACGCGTCGCCGCCGCCTCCGCCGGAACCGGTCCCGGCGTCCGCGCCGTTGGAACAGCCCGCCAGGGTGGTGATCGCGAGCAGCAGGGCGCTGACGCCCAGCATCGCTCGTGTGGTGGATTTCTTCATTGAAACGTCCTCCAACAGTGGACCGCCCCCATCGGCGGTGCCCTGAGTGTGACAGCGAGCGTTCTTGGCTGCAAGAGTTGAACGCAAGGACCGCGCGCCGTGACGAAAACGTTATCCGGAGGGCGCGGAGCGGCACGGCCGGCGCAGCGCGGAGCGCCCCGGCCTGCACGGGGCGCCCCGGCCGGCACGGCCCGGCGCGTCTCCGCCTAGCGTGCGCGCGTCACGTCCACGGCTTCGATCGCCAGGGCCAGCGCGCCGGTCACCGAGGCCTTCTCGCCGAGCTGCCCCTGCACCACGTCCGGCGTGCCGTCCACGTCGACGATCAACGACGACTCGAGGGCCTGCCGCATCGGGCCGAGCAGGAGTTCCCCGGCACGCGCGAACTCGCCCGTGACCACCACCCGCTCGGGGTCGAGGACGTTGCACAGGCCCACCGCCGCCGAGCCGATCGCCCGCCCGGCGTCGGCCACGGCGCGCATGCAGACCTGGTCGCCGCCCATCGCGCGCAGGATCAGGTCCGCCAGCTTCAGGGTGCCGACCTCGTCGCGGACGCCCTCGAGCACGGCGGGTGCGCCGGCGATCGCCTCGAGGCACCCGCGGTTGCCGCACCGGCACAGGGGCCCGTTCGGCAGGACGGGGGTGTGCCCGAACTCGCCGGCGATGCCGTGGTGCCCACGGAACAGGTGCCCGCCCAGCACGAGTCCGGCACCGATGCCGTTGCCGACGTCGAGCGTCACCACGGTGTCGCGGCCGCGGGCCGCCCCGCTCCGGTGTTCGGCCAGGGCGGCGAGGTTGGCCGAGTTGTCGACCTGCACGGGCTTGTCCATCCGCCGGGCGAGCGACTGGCCGAGCGCGATGCCGTCCCAACCACGCAGGATCCCGCCACGCGCCGTCATCCCCGTGCGGGCGTCGATCGGGGCGGCCACGGCCAAGCCGACGGCGAGCACCTCGTCCATCGACGACTCGATCGACTCCACCATGTCCAGCACGAGCAGCGCGGTCTTGTCGAGCTCGGCGTCGGCGCGGTGGTCACGGGCCAGGGGCATGTGCCGCTCGGCGAGGACGGCGCCGTTCAGGTCCGACAGTGCGAGCCGCAGGTGCCGCGGCGAGACGTGCACCCCGGCGACCAGCCCGAGGCCGTGCGGCAGGGTCACGCGGAGCGCCCGCCGGCCGCTCGAGGTGCTCGGCGTCGCGTGCAGGGCACCGGTCGCGACGAGTTCCTTGACGATGTTCGAGACGGTCGCGGGGGAGAGCCCGGTCACCCCGGCGAGCTCGACCTGCGTCAGACCGCCGTGCCGCTTCACCGCGCTGACGACCCGGCCCCGGTTGGCTTCACGCAGTGAAGCTTGGTTCCCCGGACTGCGGCGCGGCTCTGACACGGGGACAGCGTAACGGGCGGGTCCGGAACGCTCGCCGTGACGGACTGGAGGCACGGTGCCAGCTGGCACCGTGCCTCCAGTCCGTGGGTGGTCGCGTCCACGGCCCGCACCGGTCGTCAGACGCGTCGCGCCGCCCGGTCGAGGCGCGGGGTCGGGATGCCCAGGGTGGCGGCGGTGCGCCGGACGTCCTCGAGGACCGCCAGGGGTTCGGCGGCGGTCGGGTCGTCGTGCGCGGCGAGGCTCGCCCGCGCGATCGGGACGAGCGCCGTGGCCGCGGCGACGAGCGTTGCCGTCGTCCCCGGCAGTCGGACGGGCAGGGTCGTGGAGCGGTGTCGGGAGAGGTCGACGCCCCGTGCCTCCAGGACCGGCAGGAGTTCCCGACCGATCAGGAACGCCTCGCGGAGCGCCTGCCGATCCCCGACCATCGTCGCCAGGCCACCGCTCTGCAGGGCCTGTGCGAACATGCCGGCGTCGAGCACGAAGTGCAGCCACAGCCATCCGCGGATGTCGTCCTCGTCCTGCACGGTGAACCCCGCCCGCTGGAACACCGACCGCACCAGCTCCCGCCGGTCCGGAGCCGTGCCGGTCGTCCCGAGCCGGACCGAACGGAGGACGGCACCGTGCAGGACCCCGTCGGCGTCGAACCCGCCGCCGGCTCCCGGGAACCCGAACAGCACCCGGTCCGCGGCGAGCGGTGCGACCGCGGCGAGGGGTTCGTCCCACACGTTGCCGAGGACCAGCACCGTGGCGTCGCCGATGTGGGGTGCCAGGGTGGCGACGGCCTCCTGCAGTCGGTGGTGGCCGACGCTGAGGACGACGAGGTCGTAGGCGTCGTCCGTGTCGATCGACTCGACCAGTCTCGTCGGCGACGTCGATCGGGTCCGCTGCCCCAGGGGTCCGCGGCGGCCGTCGATGACGTCGGTCTGCACGCTGTCGCCGTACTCGGCAGCACGCCCCGGCCGCACCAGGTGGTCAACCTGGTGCCCGGAGTGCTGGAAGGCCTGGCCGTAGATCGTGGCGATGACGCCCCGTCCGAGCATGAGGATCCGCATCAGGCACCTGTCCGCTAGTCTGGAGACGATCTCCACTTGGAAGATATGGAGATTGTTTCCACTTGTCAAGGAGCGCCCGTGCCGGTCGAGGAACCCCTGCCTGCCGAGAAGCCGATGCGCGCCGATGCTCGTCGGAAGCGCGACGCGATCGTGGCCGCTGCCCGAACGGCGTTCGAGCGTGACGAGCAGCTCCGGTTCGACGACTTCGCCGCACGCGCGGGAGTCGGCGTCGGCACCCTCTACCGACACTTCCCGACACGCGAAGCGCTGGCGGCTGCGGTCTACCGGGGTGAGGTCGACGTCCTCTGCCGCCGTGCTCGTGACTCGACGCGACCCGCGGCCGAGAGCCTCGACGACTTCCTGCACGGGTTCGTGGAGTACGTGGTCGACCACGCGGGGCTCGCGCGCACCCTCGCCGCCGTCGTCGACGCCACCACGCAGGCCGAGGGCGGGGGAGACCTGAAGCGGACGCTCGCCGAGCTGCTGGCGCGCGCGGCCGCTGACGGGACCATCCGGTCCGACGTCGCCCCCGGGACGGTGCTCATGCTGCTGCACGGCATCGGGGCCGGGATCGATCGCCCCGGGTGGGCGACGGAAGCCCGTGCTGCCGCCGACCTGATCTCCCGAGGACTCCGGGCCGGCTGATCCGTCACCGGAGCCCGCGGAACGTCGCACGGACGTCGTCGACGAGCAGCTCCGGCTGTTCGAGCATCGCGAAGTGCCCGCCGCGCGCGACCTCGTTGAAGAACACCAGGTCGGTGTACCGGCGCGCTGCCCAGCGGCGCGACCGGCGGACGTACTCGCCGGGCATGATGCTCAGGCCGACGGGCAGGGTCAGTGGTTCCTCGACGGTGCCAGGAGTGGCCCAGCCGGTCCGGGTCGCCTCCCAGTAGATGCGCGCCGCGGACGCGGCGGTGTTCGGTAGCCAGTACAGCATGACGTCGTCGATGATCTCGTCGAGCGGGAAGAGCCGTTCGGCGTCGCCGTGTTCGTCGTGGGAGCCGCCGACGTCCTGGAACATCGCGTAGATCCACGACGCCAGCCCGACGGGGGAGTCCGCCAACGAGTACCCGATGGTCTGCGGGCGGGTCGACATCTGCTGCGAGTAGGCCGACAGCTCCCGCCAGTAGTGGCCGCTCTCCTGCAGCATGACCTGCTCGTCGGGGGAGGCGTTCCGGGCTTCGTCGTCGGTCGGCATGAACAGCGCCATGTTGAGGTGGATCCCGGCGAGCCCGATGTCCCCGGCGGCCTGCAGTGCCGCGAGCTCCGCGGTGACGGTGGCGCCGAGGTCACCGCCCTGGGCGAACCAGTCCGTGTACCCGAGCCGGGACATCAGCACCGACCATGCCCTTGCGGTCCGGGCGGTGTTCCACCCGGTCGTCGTCGGCTTCCCGGAGAAGCCGAACCCGGGCAGGCTCGGGATCACGACGTGGAAGGCGTCCCCCGCGTCGCCGCCGTGCGCCACCGGGTCGGTGAGCGGACCGATCGCGTGGCGGAACTCCAGGACGGAACCGGGCCAGCCGTGGGTGAGCAGGAGCGGGCGGGCGCCGGGGACGGCGGACCGGACGTGCAGGAAGTGGACCTCGAGCCCGTCGATGTGGGTCGTGTACTGGCCCCAGTCGTTCAGCAGCGCCTCGGTCCGGCGCCAGTCGTACTCCGTCGTCCAGTGTTCGACGAGGGCGCGGACCTTCTCGAGCCGGGGCCCCTGCGAGGTGTCGTCGACGGTCTCGGCATCGGGCCAGCGGGTGGTCAGGAGACGGCGGCGCAGGTCGTCGAGTTCCGCCTGGGGGACGTCGAGGGTGAACGGGGTGATGGCTGCGGTGTCCGACATGGGGTCCTCGGCTGCTCAGCGTCAGGGCGGCTGTCCGTCTTGATCGCAGATGATCTTTGCACAAGACGATCTTGTTCCGGTACGGTCTCCGGTATGGACAGTCCGACGCCGACCGACGCACTCCCCGAGATCGACTGGGGTGCCGAGGGCATCGAATCCGAACTCGGGTGGGCGCTGCCGCTGGCGCTCCAGGGCTTCACACGGCTGGGCAGCGAGGCGGTCGCCGACGTGCCAGGAGGCCCCCGTGGCTACCAGGTGCTCGTCGCGACCACCACCGAGGAGCCGTCGTCGCAACTCGGACTCGCGCAGCGCCTCGGGATCGACAAGACCCAGATGACCTACATCGTCGACGCGCTCGAGGCGGGCGGGTTCGTCGAACGCCGCCCGGCCCCGACGGACCGGCGGGTGCGGCAGGTCCACCCCACCGACGCCGGGCGTGCCTTGCTCGCCCGGACGCGGTCCGCCCTTCGCGGCGCCGAGGGCGTGCTCATGCGGCACCTCGACGACGACGAGCAGACGACACTGCGCCGGCTGCTGGCCCGCGTCGCGCTCACCGCCGGGCTCGGCACCGCCGGACCGGACCAGGCGGACCCCACGTTCCAGCACCCCCTCGCCGTCCCGGAGCGATCCCGACGGCGCACCGCGACGACCACGTCGATCACCACTGCAGTGAGGCCCCGCCCATGACCACCACCATCCTCGTCGCCGGCGCCACCGGCGACCTCGGGCACCGCATCGTCCGCGAGCTCACCCAGCACGACGTGCGGGTACGGGTCCTCACCCGGCCCGGCAGCAGGACCGCCGCAGAGCGCTTCGGCGACGACGCCCGTGTCGACGTCGTCGCCGCCGAGTACGGCGACCACGACGCCCTGACCCGGGCCGTGAGCGGCGCCGACGTCGTGGTCTCCGCCGTGAGCGGGACCCGCCCGGTGATCGTCGACGCCCAGCGCGCGCTGCTCGCGGCGACCGTGGCGGCGGGAGTCCGGCGGTTCATCCCGTCCGACTACTCGGCTGACTACCGGCGGATCGCACCCGGAACCAACCGCAACTTCGAGCTGCGGCGCGAGTTCGCCGCCGACCTCGACGCGGCCCCGGTGCAGGCGACCTCGATCCTGACCGGCATGTTCACCGACCTGCTGACCGGCGAAGCCCCGATGATCCTGTTCGGCCGTCGGCTCGTCCTGTTCTGGTCGTCGGCGGACCAGGTGCTCGACTTCACCACGAAGGACGACGTCGCCCGGGTCACGGCGCTCGCCGCCCTGGACGACGACGCTCCGCGGGTGATCGAGATGGCGGGCGACCAGGTCACCGCACGCGACGTCGCACGCACCATGGGCGAGCTGACGGGGGAGCGGTTCCGGCTGCAGTGGGCCGGCACGACCGGGACCCTGTCCGCGATGAGCGCCGTCGGCAGGCGCCTGTCGAAGAACCCCGACGAGACGTTCCCGGCATGGCAGGGGATGCAGTACTTCGTCAGCATGTTCAGCGGGCAGGCGCAGCTGCACCACGTCGACAACGACCGCTACGGCGTGCAGTCGTGGACGAGCGTCCGTGACGTGCTCCGGGCACACCTCAGCGGACAGGGCCACCCGGCGACGGACTGACGGGCGCGGTGTGCGGTCGTCGGCGGCGGAGCAGGAACGCGAGCCCGACGACGACCGGCACCAGCGCGAGCGCGGCGAGCCAGACGAGGACGTCCCACTCCGGCGAGAGCGGCACGCCGAGCGCGCTCGACGAGGTCCGCCAGACCTGGTCGCCGGGCCCCTCGTGCTCGTCCATCCCCGTGACCGGGAACAGCAGCGCCGTCACGACCGCCCAGCCGACCAGCACCGCGACGGCGATCAGTGTCCACGCCCGCGGACTCGCCGCAGGGCCCGTGCGCGTCATCGGACGGCCCCGTCCGACCGGGCCGCCCGGACGATCTGCCACACGCAGACCGCGAGCACGACGACACCGGTGACAGCCGCCACCCACGTGCCGGCGACACCGATCATCGGCTCGGTCGTGCAGTAGCTCGTCGCTTCTCCGGGAACGGCATCGGCGCAGGTGGTCGTCGGGATCAGCGTCAGCATCGACATCGTCACGACGACGACCACCGCGACCGTGGCCCACCCCACCACTCGTTCCACCGTGCGCTCCGTTCTGCCTGCCATCGGTGGGTCAACCATGCCGTACGACGGACCGGACCGGTGTCTCGATCCGGCAACGACTCGACCGCACCGACAGGCGGACGGGAGGCCCGGTGCCAGCTGGCACCGGGCCTCCCGTCCGTCAGCCGCTCGCGGTGACTGCATCGCTCACGCCCGATCGCCACCGCCTGCGGGCGGTGGTCAAGCGGTCAGCAGCGTGTAGACCTTCGCGATGACGTCGCCCTCGATGAAGCAGATGTCCATGCCGGACACGACGGGCGGTGCTCCCTCGGGGCCGAAGTGCCAGGCGAGGTACCCCATCCCGTGGTTCTCGTAGACCGGGCCTGCCGGCGAGAACACGAACCCGGGCGCCTCGTCGAGCAGGCGCTGCGCCTTGGCGTGCAGTGCGTCGTGGCCGGTGACGACCTCGTCGGGGTCCAGGAACTCGACGTCCGGGGCGTACGTCCGCTCGATCGCGGCGCGGCGACGCTCGGGGTCCCGTTCCCCGAACACCTCGAACAGGTTGGCGTGCATGAGCGATTCGAGCGGTTGCGACATCGTGTCTCCGTCGGTTGTCGGCTGTTCGGTCGAGTGTGCGTGAAGCGGGGGCGTCGGCGCTACCGGATCTCGAGGTCGTACAGCGAGTAGCCGTACGGGGTCGCCCGTTCGACACCGTGCACGCGGACGTACCGCCACGAGCCGTCCAGGGCGTGCCGGTCGGTCCCGCCGTCACCGTCGGTCTCGGTGGCGAGCGTCGTCCACCCGTCGTCGCCCGCGTTCCGCGCCTCGATCCGGTAGGAGCGTCCGAAGGCGTCCTCCCACCGGAGCACCGCGCCGTGCAGGCGGTGCGGTGCGCCGAGGTCGACGGCGAGCCACTGGTCGTCGGCGTGCCCGCTCGCCCAGCGCGATCCCGGGTCGCCGTCCACGGCGTTCCGTGCGGGGACGCCGTCGCCCTCGTCGGCCGATGACGACACGGTCGCCCGTCGTGCCAGGTCCGGCGTCGGTTCGCCCTGCGTCGAGGTGACGCGGAGGTCCCAGAGGGAGACACCGAACGCGGTGTGCCGGCGGTCTGCGACGACCCGGACCCAGCGGCCGGTGACGTCGTCGCCCTCCAACCGGTGGATCACCTCGCCGCCGGTCCCGTGGGCTTCTTCCGCGACGGTCCGCCAGGGGGCGTCTTCGTCGTCGCGGACCTGGACGCGGTAGGCCTCGGCCCACGCGGCCTCCCAGTCGAGCTGCACCTGGTCGATCGGCACGACCTGCCCGAGGTCGACCGCCAACCACTCACCGTCGCGTGCTGCGCTCGCCCACCGGGTCCGGGCGTCGCCGTCCACCGCATTGCCGCCGGACAGGTCGCCGCGCTCGTCCGACGAGGTGGTGACGGGCTTGCCGGCGGCCACGTCGCGAGCGCGGGCGGGTGCCGTTCCGCCGTCGTCGTCACCGTCGGTCGCCTCGTCGAGGGTCGTGATGGTGGCCGTCCCGGATGCTCCCGGCACGGTGGCCGTGACCGTCGCGGTCACACCGCCCTCGGCCGCTGCGGTGACGACACCGTCCGGGTCGACCCCGCCGCCGCCGTCGACGGTCCACTCCGGACGGTCCGCGGCGAGCCGCCCGCCGAACCCGTCGTGGTCGAACCCGTAGGCCGCCATCCGGACCGTGTCACCGGTGCGGACGGTCGCGCTGCGCGGTGCGACGAGCACGTCCTCGACGTCGACGGTCGAGGCCGCCGGGGTGCCGGACACGTGCACCTCCCAGATGGAGTACCCGTACCCGGTGAGGCGATCGGTCAGGTGCAGGCGCACGAACCGGGCGGTCTCGCCCACGGCCACCGTGTCCGCGTCGGCGGTGGTCTTGTCGACGGTCCGCACGTCGCGCCAGGGGTCGTCGGCGGTGTCCCGGACCTGCAGCACGTACCGTGCGGCGGCCGCGTTCTCCCAGTCCACCCGCACGGTGTCGACGTCGGTCAGCTGCCCGAGGTCGATCGTGTAGTCGACCTCGTCCACACCGTGCGCGCTCTCCCACCGGGTGCTGCGATCCCCGTCGACGGCCTTCCCGGCGACGTTCCCGCCGTCCGAGGAGCTCGCGTCGACGTCGGCACCCGCTGCGGCGTCGGGGATCGACGTCACCGAGGCGACGACCGCCGAGCCCTCGACACCGCCACCGGTCGCGACGACGTACCCGGAGCCCGCGGCGGTGGTCGTCACGGTGCCGTCGTTCCCGGCGCTTCCGGCACCGGTGTACGACCAGGCGACGTCGGCAGGCAGGGCCGCCGGGTCGCCGTACTGGTCGTGGCCGGCGGCACGGAACCGCTGTGGCGTCCCGACGACGAGCCGGTCGAAGCCGGGCGTGACGTCGAACCCGGTGAGGACCGGTGCCGGTGCGACCCGGAAGGCGTACGACCCGTGCACGCGGCCGATCGTGGCGGTGACCGTCGCCTGCTCGGCACGCTCCGATGCGCGGTGGACGCCCTCGGCGCTGATCGTGCCGGTGTCGGTCGACCAGGTGACGTCGTCCAGGGCGACGGTGGCGCCGTACTGGTCGTAGCCGGTGGCGGTGAAGGTCGTGGTCGCGCCGGGGACGATCGTCTTCGGGGCACCCTCGGTGCTGACGACCACCTCGGTGAGTCGCGCGTCCAGGTGCGACGTGATCTGCGTCTGCGCCGGGACCGCGATCTGGCCGATCACCTCGGTGCCCTCGTAGACGTCGTACGTGTGCTGCACGGTGTCGGGGTTGTCGAGCACGTAGCTGATCGTGCCGTCCGGTGCGCGGAACACCTGGCTGAGCGGGTCCGAGGTGTGCCGGTCGGTGACCTCGGTGCCGACGGTCCGGTTCGACATCGCCTGGTGGTAGACGAGGCCGGCCATCGACTGTCCGGTCACGGCCGGGTCGTCGGCCGCCCACAGTGCGGCGTGCACGTCGGCGTAGGTGTCCGGGTCGTACTGCCCGAGGAACCCGAGGACGACGTTGCCGAGGGCATCACCCATGCCGCTGAACACCCGCGCGGCGTGCTCGGTGTCCTCGCCCGGGGTGTGGTCGGTGAGGTCGACGCCGTACAGCTGGTCGATGGTCGCGGTGTCGGCGCGGAAGTCGTCCACCAGGAACGGCATCAGCGGGGACGGCGTCGGCCAGTCCTGGGGCTTCCGGTCGGCGGTGGGACCGTCGAGCTCGGAGGGCACCAGCGAGTCGGGCAGGTTCTCCGGGGTCCAGTACCGGTCGGGGAACACCACCCGTCCGTCGTCGTCCACGCTCACCAGCAGGGTGTCGGTGGCCGGGTCGTACAGGGGGTTCGCCGCGGTTCGCCGGGTGACGTACCCGGGGTGGTTCGTCTCGACCGCACGGATCGCGTCCTGCAGCTCACCGATCGCGGCCGGGCGGTCGCGGGTGATCTTCACGTCGCCGTAGCTGCCGACGCCCCACCACTTCTTCGTGAGCATCTGGATGCGTGCCGCGTTGCCGTCGGTGACGCCGGCCTGCCCGATGGACTCCGGGCGGGCGGCCATCATCTCGCGCATCAGGGCCTTCGAGAAGCCCGGGTCCCAGCCGAAGTAGTCGAACCACGGGGCGATCGGCATCCACTGGATGCCGGAGATCCAGGCCGGGTCGCCGGAGAAGTACGTGGCGTGGGCCTGCCCGGAGTCGAACAGGATCCCCGCCTGCCCGTGCTCGTACTCGTCCGGGAACGCGCCGTTGCCGTCGTACGACGCCGAGGCGGGGTTGCCGCGGACGTTCTGCCAGTAGTCGCGGACGGCGGCCCGCTCGGTGACGTACTGCACGGCACCGGCGGCCTGCATCTCGTCGTCGCCGAGGACCGAGCCGAGCAGGAAGAGCCCCGCCTCGGACTGGATCGCCTCGGACGACGACTCCTGGTTGTTGCCGCCGGGTGACGACACACCACCGGCGTTCGACCGGCCCTCCCAGACGCCGAAGGTGCGCATGTGCGGGAACCGGGCGTCGTCGCGGTCCCAGTTCGCGTACTGCTTCGCGACGAGCGTCGCCATGCCCTGGTACTTCGCGGCCCACTCGTGGTCGACCCGGCCGAGCATGGCCGTCGCGACGGCGAAGTACCCGTAGTGGAAGTGGTTGTCGTTGAACTGGGCCGAGCCGTACGAGTCGACGAACCCGATCAGGGCCTTCCACGTCGGGTACATCGCGAAGAAGTGCTCCGCTTCGCCGTCCGTGTACGTGTACCAGTCGGTCAGGGCGCGCTCGAGGGTGTCCTGCAGCGTCCGGGCGTCCTCGGTGGCACCGATCTGCCGCGCGATCGTCATGTACTCGGCGAGCTGCAGGACGTCCTTGCCGCCCCAGTAGGTGTCCCCGCCGTACGTCGTCTTCGCGGCGTACTCGTGCAGGTACTCGCGCATGACCTCCTCGGAGTACGGGTCGTCGCCGACCGCCTCGGGCGTGGCACCGATCGGCGTGATGCCCGTGAACGCGTAGTCCAGGGTCCAGCCGTCGTGGCCGACGGTGGTCCGCATGGTGCCGCGCGGGGTCTCGTAGGTGGCGCCGGTGAAGCGCAGGTTCGTGGTGGCGTCGGCGTACTGGTGCTGCAGCCAGCCCTGCACGGTGTCGTGGTCGTCGCCCTGCAGCGTGTCGGTGCGGATCGACCACTGCTGGCGGACGTTCGCCGCCGCCGGGTCGTACGAGTACGTCATCGTCGTGTCGCGGGGGACCGCGAACGCGGTGCGGTGCAGGTCGTCGAGGGACAGCCCCTGCTCGGGCACCGCGCTGAGCACCAGGTAGGGCGTGCCCGACGAGGCCTCCAGCGCGTTGCCGACCCGGGTGAAGGTCGTCCCGTCGGGGGCGTGCACGCCGAAGACGTGGCCGTCCTGGCGGATCTCGAACCGGTCCGTCGTCACCGGCAGGTCGAGCGGTTCGCCGTCTCCGTCGGTGATCTCGGCACCGTCCTGCAGGGTGAGGCGCGGGGTCATACCGTGGAACTCGAACCACTCGTACGGCGAACCCTGCACGCTCGTGACGTCCATGTACTGCCCGCCCGGGCCGTCCTGCGGCATCCGCCAGCTGACGTTCCAGTCGCCCCAGCGGAGCGCGTCGGCCTGCTTCGCCCGGAACGTGGTCGCGAAGCGCTCGGCGAGGCCGTCCGGGGCGTCGGTGAGCAGGACCTGGTCGACCAGCACGTGTGCCCACCCGGCCCGCAGGTCGTCGACGATCCGCAGCTGCGCGGACTGCCCTCGGTGGGCGGAGACGTCCCAGCTGTCCCAGCGCAGCTGCTCGCTGTCCGTCCCGGTGCTGCTCGCCACGACGTCGCCGCCGACCAGGAGCTGCACGGCTTCGTGGTCGGGGTGCCGGCCACCGCCGACCAGGAACGCCAGGGTCGAACGGTCGATCGTGAACGCCGGCGAGGTGAGCGTGCCGGTCGCGCCGTCGCCGTCCTCGTCGCTGAACGAGTTCAGGAAGCGTCCGCCGAGCCACCCGGAGACCGCGCTCTGCCCGGCGGCCGTCCCCGTGGCCGTGCCGGTGAACGCGTCACCGGTCGTGGTCCAGCCGTCGGGCAGGCCGTCCTCGAAGTCGGCGAGGGTGCGGTCGCTCGCGTCGGGGGTCGGCTCCACCGTCCCGCCCACCGTCACGGGGGACTCCAGGCGCATCGCCGTGCCGTCGCTGTTCCACCGCGTCGGGATCGTGAGCTTCGTGCCCGCGGCACTGTTCGACGAGACGAACGGGTACGCCCACATGTCGCCGGAGTACTTGCTGACCAGCAGGTCCGTCCACCACTGGTTCGTCGGCACCGGCTCGCCGGCCTTCGATGGGTCGATGTACAACCGCTGGTCCAGCGTCTTCCGCACGTCGGCGATGTCCGTGATCTCGTCCGGCGGGGCCGGCGCGTAGGAGCCGGAACCCACCTGCACGCCGTCCGCTGCCGGACCGACGCGGGACGAGCCTCCAGGCTGTTCCTGCGGTGCGGCCACCGCAGCGGTCGGATCGGCCGGTGAGCGCGGGGTGTCCGGGGTCGCGGCGTGCGCCGGGGTGACGGCGAACGCCAGCAGCGTGGCGGCGGTCAGTGCGCCGGCGGCGGCGCTGACGGCCGCTCGGCGGAACGACCTGGGACGGACGGCGGGACGCGGTGAGGTCACCGGGACTCCTGTCGGAACGGTTCGGCCGCGCACGACGTGCACGGCCGTGGACGGCGGGGTCTGGTGGTGCGGGGCCTGCACACGGACAGATCGGCCGCACCGGTCCCGCCGTCAGCAGTCCGCGTTCTCGGGATGCCCTACCGTTGGCCCCATGCCGACCATCGGACTGCGCCGGATGGTGCCGCGCGACCCCGACCAGCGACACCGGGCCGCGAGCCCGCTGGAGCTCCTGTTCGACCTGGTGTTCGTCGTCGCGGTCGGCTTCGCCGCGACGAACCTGCACGAGATCGAGCTCGAGGGACACGTCGCCTCCGCCGTCCTGGCCTACGGGCTGGTGTTCTTCTCGATCTGGTGGGCGTGGATGAACTTCACCTGGTTCGCCACGTCGTTCGACACCGACGACTGGCTCTACCGGGTGATGACCTTCGTGCAGATGGCCGGGGTGCTCGTCCTCGCCGCCGGGGTGCACGCGGCCATGGTCGAGAACGACTTCACGATCGGCGTCATCGGCTACGTCGTCATGCGGCTGGCCCTGGTCGGGCAGTGGATCCGCGCCGCCGCGTCCTCCACCCGGTACCGGCGGACCGCCACCCTGCACGCCGTCGGCATCACGGTCGTGCAGGTGCTCTGGGTGGTCTCACTCGCCCTGCCCGACGACGTCTGGGGGTACGCCGCGCCGTTCCTCGTGCTCGCCGAGCTGTCGGTGCCGATCTGGGCGCAGACCTCGACGGGGACGGCCCCGTGGCACACCCGGCACCTGGCCGAGCGGTTCTCCCTGTTCACCCTCATCGTCCTGGGCGAGGGGCTGGTGGCCTCGGCCGGCGCGGTGATCGACGCTCTTGCGCACACCGAGCACCTCGGGGCCCTGCTGGCGCTCGCCGGGTGCGGGCTGGTGATCACCG
The DNA here is from genome assembly GCF_003234215.1 of Curtobacterium sp. MCSS17_006. Taxonomy (NCBI): domain Bacteria; kingdom Bacillati; phylum Actinomycetota; class Actinomycetes; order Micrococcales; family Microbacteriaceae; genus Curtobacterium; species Curtobacterium sp. MCSS17_006. Next base: position 27,577 of record NZ_QKSO01000021.1, read on the forward strand.
TCGGCATGTGGTGGATCTACTTCTCCCGCGAGCAGCACGCGCACATCCGCTCGCTGCCCACCGCGCTCGTGTTCGGCTACGGCCACTACTTCGTCTTCGCCGCCGCCGGTGCCCTGCCCGCCGGCATCGAGGTCGCGGTCAGCGCCGACGCCGGACACGTCGCGCTGTCGTCCGCCTCGGTCGCCGCGACCGTCGCGGTGCCGGTCGCGGTGTTCGTGCTGTCGATCTGGGCGCTCGCGATCCGGCCGTCGCTGTCGGCACGGGCCAACGCCGTCGTGGTGGCCCTGGTGCTCGTGGTCCTCGCGTCGATCGCGGTACCGGCGGTGTCGCTGCCGGTCACGGCGCTCGCCGTGGTGGCGGTCGTCGTGACCCTCGAGGTCGCGTCCGCACGGACCGACACCTGACGCACTGACGGACGGGAGGCACGGTGCCAGCTGGCACCGTGCCTCCCGTCCGTCAGGTGGTCGCGTCGACGGCCCGTGCGCGGTTCCGTCTCTGGTGCGAGGGCACGTTCGTCGCACCGACTACGGAACCTCGCACCACACCGCGCGCGTCGACGGCCCGTCAGCGCTCCGGCTGCTCCGTCGCGGGCCCGTCGTCCGCTGCCGGTCGCGCGTCGAGGCTCGGGTCGACCGCAGGGTCGGCCGAGATCGACTCGGGCCGCACCGGGAAGTCGTCGAGCGCACCGGCGCCCACCGTTGGGGAGGTGGTTCCGCGGCCGCCGCGCACACGGTTCTTCACCGCGGCCCACGGACGGCCGAGGCCGGACCGTGCCGGACGCTCGGTCGGCGCCTCGACCTCGAGGCCGTAGTAGGCACCGACGTGCTCGAGCAGCACCTCGCGCTCGGCCTTGTCGTAGGCACGGCGCTCACGGGTGAAGGCGATGATCGTCGACCAACAGGTGAGCAGCAGGACGATGCTGAACGGCAACGCGGTCGTGATCGCCGCCGTCTTCAGGGCGTTCAGTCCACCGCTGAGCAGCAGGGCGACGGCGAGCAGCGCAGCGACACCGGCGAAGAAGACCCGCAGCCAGTTCTTCGGCTCGATGTCACCGCCCGACGCGATCATCGCCATCACGAGCGACCCGGAGTCGGACGAGGTCACGAAGAACACGCCGATGAGCAGGATCGCGCCGTAGGTCAGGACCATGCCGGCGGGCAGGTCGCCGAGGACCGCGAACAGCGAGCCCTCGATGTCGACCGACCCGTCCGAGCCGATCAGGCCGCCCGAGCCGTCGGTCTGGCGGTGGATCGCGGTGCCACCGAGGACGGCGAACCACAGGAACGTGAGCGCGGTCGGCACCAGGAGGACGCCGAACACGAACTGGCGGACCGTGCGGCCCTTGGAGATGCGGGCGATGAAGACCCCGACGAACGGCGCCCACGACATCCACCAGCCCCAGTAGAAGGTGGTCCAGGCGCCCTGCCATGCCTCGCCCTCGGCGCCCTGCTGTGCGGTGACGTTGAACGACAGGCCGACGATGTTCTGCAGGTAGGAGCCGATCGACTGCACGAAGTCACGCAGCAGGAACTGCGTCGGGCCGACGATGAGCACGAACAGCAGCAGTGCGGCGGCGAGCAGCAGGTTGAAGTTCGACAGGATCTTCATGCCCTTGGTCACGCCGGTGACGAGCGAGACGATCGTGACGGCGGTGATCACCGCGATGATCGCGATCTGGCTGACGATGCTGCTGTCGGCGATGCCAGCGCTCTCGAGTCCGGCACCGATCTGGATGACGCCGAGGCCGAGCGAGGTCGCGACACCGAACAGCGTGCCGACCAGGGCGATGACGTCGATCAGGTTGCCCCAGCCACCGCGGACGCGGTTGCCGAGCAGCGGTTCGAGGGCCCAGCGGATCGACACCGGGCGACCCCGGCGGTGGATCGCGTACGCCAGGGCCAGGCCGAGGACGACGTAGATCGCCCACGCGTGCAGGCCCCAGTGCAGGAACGTCTGGGTCAGCGCCTGCTGCGCGAGTTCCTTCTCGTTCCCGGTGACGCCGGGGCGCGGGGAGGCGAAGTGGCTGAGCGGCTCGGAGACGCCGTAGAAGACGAGGCCGATGCCCATGCCGGCGGCGAAGAGCAGCGCGAACCACGAACCGGTCGAGAACTCGGGCTCGTCCTGGTCCTTGCCGAGCTTGATGTCACCGAAGCGGCTGAAGCCGACGAACAGCGAGAAGCCGACGAAGAACGCGGCGATCAGCACGTAGTACCAGCTGAAGTTCTTGACGATCCCGTCCTGCAGACCGAGGAACAGCGCCTCGGCGGTCGAGGGGGAGATCAGGGTGAACGCCACGAACCCCAGCACGATGACGGCGGCGGGCCAGAACACCCACCGCCGCAACTGCGGTGTCGTGGTCACGGGTCCGGGCAGGGGAGGAGTGGTGCTTGCCATGCAGTCCATGGTGCCTGCTCGCGTTCCTGTGTGTTCGCCCAGGCGTGTCGTGGTTCAGAAATCGCGCGCGGACTCCGTGGGGTTCCCCCGGCCGACCCGACCGAGGTGGAGCCTCCGCGACAGCCGGATCACGGGACGGATGAGCAGCTGGACGCTCCCGATCAGGAACAGCCAGGTGCCGGCCGTCGTGGTGCTCTCGGAGAAGAAGAGGACGCTACCGACGATGAACCAGAGCGCCACCATCACGTCGTTGATGATGCTGATCGTCTCGTAGACCCCGCGGATGCGGAGCTCTTCGTGCCCCACCCGGAGTGCGATGTCCCGTTCGTCCTCAGCCATCAGACGATCCTGCCAGCTCCGTGCCGTGTCCGTCCCGGTGGGCGGCGGCGCGCGGCCGTGCTCGCGTCATGCGTGCGGCACGCTCCGTGCGAGGTTCCGCACTCGGTGCGGCGCTCCGGCCCGCGCACGGAGTGCGCAACCTCGCACCAGGCGGCGGCGCGCGGCGGTGGACGCGCGGCGCGGCGGCCGGGAGGCGCGGGGCGGGCTGGCGCCGTGCCTCCCGTCCGTGGGGCGCACCGACCACTGCCACATGCGATTACAACGTTGACGTACGCTTTACAGCGCTGTAAACAGGAGCCTGCGCGACGATGCGCGACGAGGGAGAGACCCGATGGTGGGAAGCAGGACCGCAACACTCCAGGCGGCGGTGAGCCGGCGGGGGTTCCTCGCGGGCGCGGCCGGTGGCATCGCACTCGGCACGATGGCGCTCGCCGGGTGCGCGACCCCGGGGCGTGCCGCCGGTGGTGCCACGACGCTCCGCTTCTACGAGCAGAAGCAGGAGGTCATCGCCTACTTCGACAAGCTGCTGCGGAAGTTCGAGGGGGAGCACACCGGCTTGTCGGTGGTGCACGACAGCACGGCGGCCATCGCCCCGCAGTTCGTGCGCGGTGAACCGGCGGACGTCGGCTGCTTCAACGACAACCTCGAGCTCGCCCGGTACATCTCGCGCGGGGTGCTCAGCGACCTCAGCGACCTGCCGTCGGCAGCGCGGGTCCGACCGGACATCGACACCCTGACGAACCAGTACGCGAAGTTCGAGGACCGAACGAGCGTGCTGCCGTACTCGCTCGCGGCGGCCGGGGTGATCTACAACAAGCGGATCTTCGCCGAACACGACCTGCCGGTCCCGACGACGTGGGACGAGTTCGTCGAGGTCTGCCGGACGCTGCAGAAGGCCGGCATCACGCCGATCTACGCCACCGACCGGGACACCTGGACGCTCTGGCAGGGCCTGTTCGACTACTCCGTGGGCAGCCTCGTCGACACCGGCTCGTTCTTCCGGAAGATGAAGGCCCTCGGCGCCGACGTCGGCCCGGACTCCGAGGTGTCGTTCGAGAAGGACTTCGCGGTGCCGATGGAGCGCGCGAAGACCATCTCGTCGTTCTTCAACCGCGACCACGCCACCCGGGCCTACGCCGACGGCAACTTGGCGTTCGGCAAGGGCGAGGCCGCGATGTACCTGCAGGGCCCGTGGGCGCTCGGGCAGATCGCGCTGATCGACGAGAAGCTGCCGGTCGGCACCTTCGCCCTGCCGGTGTCGAACGACCCGGCCGACCGCAAAGCGCGGGTCAACATCGACCTCGGGCTCTGGATCCCCACGGCGTCCGAGCACCCGGAGCAGGCGAAGGAGCTCGTCGAGTTCCTCATGCAGCCCGAGGTCATCGACGCCTACAACCGCGACAACCTGGCGTACTCGCCCCGCATCGACGCACCGCCGCAGCAGGACGAGCGGCTCGCCGGTCTGCAGCAGTACGTCGACGACGCCGCGTTCTACCAGGGCGCCGGCACCTTCATCCCCACGTCGATCCCGCTCGGCAACTACCTGCAGTCGGCGATCCGGAGCGGGGACTTCACCTCGATGCTGCAGCGGCTCGACTCGGACTGGCGGCGGCTCGCCGGCCGTTCCGCGACGGTCTGAGCCGGACCAGGACACAGGAGTCACCATGACCATGCAGACCCCGCTCTCCCGCGACACCGACCCGGAGACCTCCGGACCGGCGACCGACGCAGCCCGCACGCACCGGCGTGTGGGTTCCCGCGGTGTCGGTTCACTCAGCCGCACCGAGGGCATGTACTACCTGTTCCTCGTGCCGGCCCTCGTGCTGTTCACGGCGTTCGTCGTCGCCCCCGCCTGCGTCGGCGTCTTCTACAGCTTCACCGACTACCTCGGGTTCGGGCAGTGGGACTTCATCGGCGTCGAGAACTACAAGGCGCTCGTCTCCGACCCGGCGGTCCTGGCGTCGTACGGCTTCACGCTCGGCTTCGCGGCCGTCACCGTCGTCGTGACGCAGGTCGTCGCGCTGTCCCTGGCGATCGCCCTGGCGAAGAAGATCCGGTTCGCCGCCGGGCTGCGGTCGGTGTTCGTCATCCCGATGGTGATCTCGGGGATCATCGTCGCCTACGTGTTCAACTTCCTGTTCTCGAACACCGTGCCGGCCCTGGCCACGAGCGTCGGCTTCGGCCCGCTCGAGCAGAGCATCCTCGGCGACCCGAACCTCGCCTGGCTCGCGATCGTGATCGTGTCCGCCTGGCAGACCGTGCCGGGCGCGCTCCTCATCTACACGGCGGGACTGACGTCCATCCCCGAGGAGCTGTACGAGGCGAGTGCGCTCGACGGTGCGACCGGCTGGAAGCAGCTCCGCTCGATCACGCTCCCGCTGCTCGGTGGCTTCATCGTCATCAACACCGTGCTCGGCGTGAAGGGGTACCTCGGCGCCTACGACGTGATCGTCGGTCTGACCAACGGCGGCCCCGGCAGCGCGACGAGCAGCGTCGCGATGACCATCTTCGGCGGCTTCACCGGCGGCGACTACGCCTACCAGATGGCGAACGCGACCGTGTTCTTCATCATCACCGTCCTCATCTCCGTGCTGCAGCTCGCGGCGACCCGCGGAAGGAACCTGCGACTCGCATGACCGCCATCGACACACGACCCCCGACCGACACCCGCGCCGTGACCACCGGCGGCACCGGTCGCTCCGGCCGCGGCCCCCGCCGACGACTGGGCGGCACGAACTGGACGCTGACCGTGGTCCTCGGCCTCGCGTCGCTGACCGTGCTCATCCCGCTGTACGTGACGCTCTCGATGGCGTTCAAGACGACCGAGCAGTCCGTCGACGGCAATGCACTCTCGCTGCCGTTCCCGTTCAACCCGGCCTCGTTTGCCGAGGCCTGGCAGCTGACCCGGTTCCCGGTGTCCTTCTCGGTGTCCCTGGGCGTCGCGGCGCTCACCGTCGTCGCCACGCTGCTGCTCAGCTCGTTCGCCTCGTACGCGATCGTCCGGAACTGGCACAAGCGGTTCTTCCGGTACTCGTTCGTCTACCTGCTCGCGGCGATGTTTCTGCCGTTCCCGGTGGTGGCGCTGCCGCAGATCAAGCTGACCGCCGAGATCGGCCTCGACAACCCGATCGGCGTCGGGATCCTGCACGCCATGTTCCAACTGTCCTTCAGCGTGCTGCTCTACTCGGCGTACCTGCGGTCGATCCCGGTCGAACTCGAGGAGAGCGCCCGCATCGACGGGGCGTCCACGTGGCAGATCTTCTGGCGGATCATCCTGCCGCTCCTCGGCCCGATGAACGCGACGGTCGGCATCTTCGCGTTCCTGGCATCGTGGAACGACTTCATGATGCCGTCGCTCATCACGGCGGATCCGGGGTTGCAGACCCTGCCCGTGGTGCAGAACATCTTCCAGAGTCAGTTCGGCACCAACTACAACGTCGCCTTCGCCTCGTACCTGATGGCGATGGCGCCCACGATCATCGTCTACCTGTTCGCGCAGCGCTGGGTCATCAGCGGCGTGACGCAGGGCGCGGTCAAGAGCTGAGAGGCACCACGTGAGCAGCAGCACCACCGGCAGCAGCACCACCGGCACCGCCGGCGCCGTCCTCCCCACCATCCGTCCGTTCCCGGGGTCGGACCCGGTCGCCGACCCCGCGGCCGTCGTCACCGGCGACCACTGGCGCATCACCGTGCTCGACGCCGGGGCGTTCCGCATCGAGTGGAGCGACGACGGCGGGTTCGAGGACCGCGCGTCGACCTTCGCGATGCGCCGCCGCCTGCCGGTGCCGGCGTTCACCCTGGAGCGGACTGCCGCCGCCGACGGCACCGGCACCGGCGCCGGCGTCGTCGTCACCACGGACCGCGCCCGCCTGCGCTACGACGGCCGTCCCTTCAGCCCGAGCGGCCTGGTCGTCGAGACCACCGGTCCGGACGCCAACCGCTGGCGCTGGGGGCAGGAGCCGCGCGACCTCGGCGGCACCGGCCGCACCCTCGACGACGTCGACGGCCGGATGCCGCTCGAGCCGGGGATCCTGGCCCGCGACGGCATCACCGCGCTCGACGACAGCGAGTCGTTCCTGTTCGCCGACGACGGCTGGATCGGCACACGGGTCCCCGAGCGCCGCGACGTCACGGTCTTCGCGTACGGCCGCGACTACGACGCCGCGCTCCGCACGTACCACGCCGTCTCCGGACCGCCCTCGCGGATGCCGCGGTGGGCACTCGGCAACTGGTGGAGCCGGTACCACCCGTACAGCGACACCTCGTACCTCGAGCTGCTGGACCGCTTCGCCGCCGAACACCTGCCGTTCTCGGTCGCCGTCATCGACATGGACTGGCACCGGGTGGACTCGGTCCCGCCGCGCTTCGGCAACGGCTGGACGGGGTACTCCTGGGAGCCGTCGCTGTTCCCGGACCCCGAGGCCTTCCTCGCCGAACTCCACCGCCGGGGGATGCGCACGACGCTGAACCTGCACCCGGCCGACGGCGTGCGGGCGTTCGAGGACGCCTACCCCGCGGTGGCGCGGGCGATGGGCGTCGACCCGGAGACCGAGCAGCCGATCGCGTTCGACCCGACGGACCGGCGGTTCCTGCAGGCCTACTTCGAACAGCTGCACCGCCCACTCGAGGAGCAGGGCGTCGACTTCTGGTGGATCGACTGGCAGCAGGGTCGTGAGACCGGGCTGCCCGGTGTGGACCCGCTGTGGCTGCTCAACCACTTCCACCTGCTCGACTCGGCGCGACACGCGGCGTCCGGCGACGCAACCGCCGACACGACCGCGGACACCAACACAGACACAACCGCGGTCCCGGCCCCCGTCGACGGCATGACCTTCTCGCGCTACGCCGGGCCCGGCAGCCACCGGTACGCCGTCGGGTTCTCCGGCGACGCCGTCGTGTCGTGGGCGTCCCTGGCGTTCCAGCCCGAGTTCACCGCCACCGCCGCGAACATCGGCTACCCCTGGTGGAGCCACGACATCGGCGGCCACACCCGGGGCGTCCGCGACGACGAGCTCGCCACCCGCTGGGTGCAGTTCGGGGTGTTCTCGCCGATCATGCGCCTGCACTCCGCGAACAACCCCTTCATCCGCAAGGAGCCGTGGGCGTTCCCCGCCGAGGCGCGCGCCGCGATGGGCGAGGCACTCCGCTTCCGCCACCGCCTGGTGCCGTACCTGCACACGATGAACCACGGCACCGCCGAGGGCACCGCGCTGGTCCGGCCGCTCTACCACCTGGAGCCGCGCCGCGACGAGGCGTACCGGGTGCCGAACACCTACACGTTCGGCTCGGAGCTGCTCGTCGCCCCGATCGTGGCACCGTGCGACCCGGTCAGCCGGCACGGGGTCGCCCGGGGCTGGCTGCCGCCGGGCACCTGGACCGACGTCTTCACCGGCACGGTGTACGCGGGTGACCGGTTCGTCGACCTGCACCGCACGCTCGACACGGTGCCGGTCCTGCTGCGCGCCGGTGGGATCCTGCCGCTCGCCGCGGAGGACCAGCTCGACGCCACCGTCAACCCGACGGCGTTCGAGGTCCTCGTCGCACCGGGTGCGGCGGGTGAGTTCACCCTGGTCGAGGACCACGAGGGCGAGGGCAGCCGCACCGCCCGGACCCGTCTGACCTGGGATCCCGAGCACGCCGAGTTCCGGGTGCACGCCACCACCGGGGCCCTCGACGTCGTCCCCGCCCACCGCGACTGGCGGGTCACGTTCCTCGCCGCGCCGGCCGACGGGCAACCGACGTCGGCACGCTCGGCCGACCGGTTCTCGGTCGACGTGTCCGTCGACTCGGCGTCGGGCGGATCGGTCACGCTGGTCGGCGCTCCGGTCGTCGGTGTCGACGCGCGGGAGGCCGTGCGGCGGGTCCTCGAGGGCGCGCAGGCCGGCAACCCGGAGAAGCTCGAGGCGTGGGAGGTCGTGGCGAAGGACCTGCCGCGTGCGGACCGCATCGTCGAGCTCGGCACCGTCGGGCTGCCCGACGCCGTGCGGGACGTCGTCGTCGAGCTGCTCGGCAGCGTGCACCCGGGGGAGTCGGCTCCCGCAGGCCGCTGACGGCACGCGACGGGGGGAAAGGCGGACGGGAGGCCCGTGGCGGCACCGCCACGGGCCTCCCGTCCGTCGTCAGGCGCCCTGGTGCGCCGCCCGGTCGGACGTGCCGTCCGCGTACGGCGCGCTCTCGCCGACGAGCAGGCGGTGGCCGACCGTGACCAGTCGGCCGGGCACGTCGGAGCCGTCCATCCGCTCGACCAGCAGGTCGAGCGCGGTGTCGGCGAGGGCGACCGTGTCGGGCGCGACGGAGGTCAGGCTCGGCACCAGGCTCGACCCGAGGCCGACCGCGTCCCACCCGACGACGGCGACGTCACCGGGGGCACCCAGGCCGCGCAGGCGCATCGCCCGGAGCGCCCCGAGCGCGGCCAGGTCGTCGCGGCAGAGCAGCCCGTCGACGCGGAGTCCGGCGTCGAGCGCGGCGCCGAAGGCGACCTCGGCACCGGCGGCGTCACCGACCTCGCGGGGGACCAGCAGCGCGTCGTCGAGCGGCAGGCCCGCGGCGACGAGTCCGGCGCGGTAGCCGTCCAGACGCAGTCCGGACGTGCGCGACGACGGGCCGGTCTCGTGCCCGAAGAACCCGATGCGGCGGCAGCCGAGCGCCACGAGGTGCGCGACGGCCTCGGTGGCGGCCCCGGCGTTGTCGATGACGACCTGGTCGGCGTGCGGGGGCCGGACGTCCTCGCCGAGGAACACCACGGCGGTGTCCCCGCGGATCCGGTCGATCGCCTCGGGCGTGAGCACCTGCGGGTGGATCACGACCCCGTCGACCACACCGGCCTCGCGTCCCCGCACCGCCGAGCGTTCACCGTCGGGGTCGCCGCCGGTCTCCTCGAGCAGGAGCTGGTAGCCGCGGTCGGCGCACACCCGCGAGAACACGTGGGCCAGTTCGGCGAAGTACGGACGCCGCAGGTCGGGGAACGCGAAGGCGAGCATGTTCGAGCGTCCGGTCGCCAGGGACCGGCCCGAGACGTTCGGGCGGTACCCGAGCTCGTCGATGGCGGCCTGCACCCGGCTGCGCATCGGGTCGCTGACGTGCTGGTAGCCACGGACGACGTTGGACACGGTCTTCATCGAGACGCCGGCGTGCGCGGCGACGTCCTGCAGCGTGACCTTGCCCATCCGCTCACCGTAGCGGGCGGACGGTCACCGGACCCGGCGGACCGGCCGGGCTCGTCAGGGGACGAGTCGGCGCTGCACGATCGCGCGGGCGACCTCGGAGAGCGGCTCGTTGTGCTCGAGCGCGTACCCACGGATCACCGCGAAGGCGTCCTCGATCGAGACACCGCGCAGGTACGACACGACGCCCTTGGCCTGCTCGATGACCTCGCGCGACCCGATGGTCCGCTGCAGCTGCGCGCGGACGACCTCGTGCTCGCGCAGCGACCGTTCGTGCAGGATGCCGATCGTGGCCACGTCCGCCAGGGCCCGGGCGACGCGCAGGTCCGACTCCGCGAGGGCACCGACGCCGGCCCCGAACAGGTTGAGCGTGCCGATGACGTTGCTCCCCAGCCGGAGCGGGACGGCGTGCACCGACCGGAACCCGAGCGCGAGCGCTCCCGTGCGGAACGTCGCCCACTCGGCCGGCGCGACCTCGATGTCCGGGCACGTCACGACCCGTCCGATCGCGAACGAGGTCATGCAGGGGCCGGCCTCGGCGTCGAGCTGCAGGACCTCGACGAGCCGGGTCGCCTCGGAGGTCGAGGCGACGACCTCGAGCTCCTGGTCGTCGTTCGCCAGCAGGATGCCCGCAGCGTCGATGCCGAGCACGTCGGCGCACGTCTCGACCAGGGTCTGCAGCAGTTCCACGACGTCGTAGGCGTCCACCAGGGTGTCGGCGAGTGACGTGAACGTCTCGAGGATCCGGGCTTCTCGGCCTGCCGTCGTCACTGGACCTCCTCGATCAGGTCGCCTCGCTTCTCGAACCGGACCGTGCCGTCGAGGATCTCCTCCGCCACCCGCCGCATCGTCGTCCGACGGGCGAAGGCGTGGCCCTGCAACAGCAGGTAGGCGTCCTCGGGGCTGATGTCGAGCTGCGCGAGCACGACCCCGGTGGCCTGGTGCACCACGCGTCGCGACGACGGGCTGCGGTCGAGCAGGGCGTCGTCCTCGTCCGCGATGGAGCGGAGCGCCCGGCGCAGGACCCGGCGGCTGACGGCTGAGGCGAGGGTCATGGCCTGCCGCACGGTGTCGTCCTCGATCGTGGCGGGCTGCGGCACGTACACGTCGACGGCGCCGAGCGGGAACGGCCCGAACGCGACCGGGAACGCGAAGACCGCACCGACGGGTTCGCTCCGGACGGCTTCGTTGAAGGCTGGCCACGCGGCGTTCGGTCGACGGACGACGTCGGTCTCCAGGACGGGGGCGTCGTTCGCCAGCGCGGTCCAGCAGGGTCCTTCGGACAGGTCGAACTGGATCTCGTCGACCCGGGTGGCGACCTCGTCGGTCGCGGACACGGTCTCGCTCGGGCACAGTTCGCCGAACGTCGAGATCGACACGCCGCCCATCGGCAGTGCGAGCGCGAACGGCCGACTGAGTTCGTGGTCGGCGACGTCCGCCGACCGGAGCGCACGGAGTGCACGCTCGAATGCGTCATCCATGGGCGCCTTCCCTGCCGTCTCTCGATCCTACGCGCTGGGCGGTGTCGGGCGATCCGGACGGCGCAGACACGTCCGGCGGGGGGCCGGCGCGCCAGGCCGGGAGCTCGGCGGGCGGGTACGACCCGTGCTCGTCCTGCACCCGGAGCATCGCGTCCAGGGCCACCAGCGTCACGCCGGAGGTCTCGCGCACCACCGTCCGCACCGCGTTGCCGAGCAGGAACGCCATCAGGTCCTCGCTCCCGCCGTCCGGCCGGTAGTCCCGCCAGGGACCGGCCCCCGCTCGCTGCAGCGCACCGGCGAGTACCGCCTTCGCGTCGTCGACGTCCACCTCACAGTCGAGCACCAGGCGGAAGCGCCGCTGGTTCCGGTCCGACAGGCTCGGTGCGCCGTCCTCGTCGTCCTCGGGCACGAAGGACCGCAGCGCCGACGAGGGCGCGATGCCGTACGCCGCGCGGAACGCAGCAGCCATCCGGCCCGCGTTGCTGAACTGCCAGCGCTCGGCGATCTCCGCGATGGTCCGCCGGTCCGGCGCACCCGACGCTGCCTGCAGGTCGCGACGGACACCCTCCAGGCGCACGGCGCGCAGGAAGGTTCCGGGGGACTGCCCGATCTCGGCCTGGAACCGCTTCTGCAGGCTCCGCGGCGACAGCTGCACGGCGGCGGCGACGTCGGCGACGGTGACGTGGGTCGCAGCCTGCTCGTGGACGAACCGCATCGCATCCCGGACCGCACGCGAGAGTCGGGGCGGGCCGTCCTGGGTCGCGCTGCTCCCGTCGCTCATGCGCCGACCGTACGGGACCGTCGCGGCACACACTCCCAGCGCCGCCGAACGGGGCACGGATGATCCGCCTTACGCGGTCTGTTGTCAACCCCTGACGTGACGGGAACTGTCCTGCCAATACTGAAAGTGTCTCGTGCACTGCTGCGGAGCAGTGCACCACATCGAACCGACAGGGAGGCGCGATGGGACACGCACAGGGAACCTCGACCACGATGACCGACTCCGCCGTCTGGCAGCAGGTCGTCCACACAGACCGGATCCGTGCGCTCGCCGCAACGGACCCGACCGACATCCGGGTGCAGCCGGTCGACGCCGGGTGCTGGCGCGTCGTCGACGCCGCGGCCGCCTGGGGTGACCCCGACATGCTCCTCGGCTTCATCGAGCGCACGGTGGACGGTTTCGACTGCACGCTCATGGCGACGCTGCACGAGCACGACCGGCGCGCGAGCCTGCAGGACGCCCGCGCCTGGTTCGAACACCGCTGCGGGCAGCCCGTCGACGAGGCACCGTGCTGACCGCGGTCCACGGGACCGACGCTGCCCGGACCGTCACCGCGCGGATCGACGACCGGCGCCGGCGCACCGAACGATCCGGGACCGACCGCACCTTCGCCGCGCGCGTGCTCGCCCAGGCTGGGCACGGTCGTGACGTGCGCTTCGACGTCGAGGACGACGCCTTCCGGCTGCCGTTCCGGTTCCGCTACCGGACCCGCCGCGACGGTTGCGTGAGCCTCGTCACGGCGTCGGCGACCTCCGGCTTCTCCGGGGTCTTCGAGCCCCTCGACCGCATCGTCGTCGGGTGGTCGAGTACCGGCGGCGTCCGCATCGCCGTCGAGGACGGCGTCGTCCTCGAGACCCGACCCGGCACGCCCGTCCTGATGCCGACCTCGGGGGAGTTCTCCGTGCACGCCCCGAAGGGCACGCTGCAGCTCGTGAGCATCGACCGGACGCTCCTCGACCAGGTGTGCTCGTCGCTGGGAGCAGCAGCGCCGGGGCTGCCGACCCGGGGTGCCGAGCCCGCCGTCGCGGCCCTCGAACACCTGCGCCGGTGCGTCGAGCAGGTGGCGGTCACGGCGACTCGCGACGGGTTCACCTCGGGCACTCGGAGCGCCGCCCAGGTCGCGCTGGTCGAGGCCGTGCTCGGAGCCTTCGGGGTGCGGACGGCCGCGGTCCTCCGCCGTGCCGTGACGCCGTCGACGGTCGAGCTCGCCGAGGCCTACCTCGACGGACACTGCGATCGGACGCTGTGCCTCGCCGACATCTGCGACGCCGTGGGCGTGAGTCCGCGGACCCTGCAGACGGCGTTCATGCGGGAACACGGGGTCTCGCCGATGACGTTCCTGCTGCGGATGCGGCTCGATCGGGTGCGCGCGGCACTGGAGTCCAGCAGCCGGCACGAGACGAGTGTGAGCGAGGCCGCGATGGCCTGGGGGTTCCGGCACCTGGGGCGGTTCTCGGGCACGTACTTCCGCCGGTTCGGGGAGTACCCGGGGCAGACGTTGCGTGCATCGTCCGGCCGGTGCGCAGACGGTCCGGAGCGCCACGCGGGCTGAGTTCGTGCGGTGCGCAACGTGTTCCGGACACCACGGTGAACACGCAAGTTCGGCCCCTAGGGTCGCCGCAAGCGCAATCGCGTGAACTCCCTCGAACCGGTTGAAGGACCGATCCGTACCGGAAGGCGGTCCACATGACCACCACTCCGCTCGCTCCGGGTTACACCCGCACTCGTCCCGCTACGGGGGCCCGCAAGGGCACCTCGACCTACTCCGCGCTCCTGGCGCAGGTGAAGGAGAACGGCCTGCTGCGCCGTCGTACCGGTTTCTACTGGGCACTGTTCGGCGCACTCGTCGGCAGCCTCGCCCTCACCTGGGTCGCGTTCGCGTTCCTGGGTGACTCGTGGTTCCAGCTGATCGTGGCCGGTGCGCTGGGCGTGCTGTTCACGCAGTTCGCGTTCCTGTCGCACGAGGCCGCGCACCGTCAGGTGTTCGAGTCCCAGAAGTGGAACGACCGGGCGGGCCGCTGGCTCGGCACGTTCCTCGTGGGCCTCAGCTACTCGTGGTGGATGAACAAGCACACCCGCCACCACGGCAACCCGAACACCGTCGGCAAGGACCCCGACATCGCCCCCGACGGCATCCGGTTCCTGCCGGAGGACGCCGCCGCCGTCAAGGGTGGCGCGATGAAGACCTTCATGCGCTTCCAGGGGTGGCTGTTCTTCCCCCTCCTCACGCTCGAGGGTCTGAACCTGCACCGCTACGCCGTGATGTCCATCGTCACCGGCAACGGCACCAAGGCCGACAAGAAGCACCGCCTCATCGAAGGCGCCCTGCTCGTGGCGCGGTTCGCGATCTACCTGACGGTGGTGTTCTGGTTCCTGCCGTTCGGGATGGCGTGTGCGTTCCTCGGGGTGCAGCTGGCCGTGTTCGGCGTGATGATGGGCGCCTCGTTCGCCCCGAACCACAAGGGCATGCCGACCATCGCCCACGACGCGAAGGTCGACTTCTTCTCCCGCCAGGTGCGCACCTCGCGCAACATCCGTGGCGGCTGGTGGGTGTCGTTCCTGATGGGTGGCCTGAACTACCAGGTCGAGCACCACCTGTTCCCGTCGATGCCGCGTCCGGCGCTGAAGCAGGCCCGCCT
>NZ_QKSO01000022.1:0-39085 GCF_003234215.1 Curtobacterium sp. MCSS17_006
GAGGAGATCCCGAACGCGGCACCGCCGAGGACGAGGGCGCCGGTCGTGGCGAGGGTGATGGAGGTCTTGAGGCTCTTACGCATCGTGATCAGTCCTTTGCTCTGGAGGCGCTCCGGCCGGTGGCCGAATGTGCACTGTGCACACACTGAGTACCGGCCAACTGTGACCGGAGAGCGCCCTGGGCTTCTGCCCTGTGCAAGTCATTCGGCGCCCCCGCCCGAACGGTTTGGGACGAGTTTCCTGAGGTGCCGCAACCCGGTGTTTCGTACCGTGTACCCATGGCTCCAGCACACATCTCCACCACCGACCGGCTCCGGGCGGTCGACGCCTGGTGGCGCGCCGCGAACTACCTGACGGTCGGGCAGATCTACCTGCTGGACAACCCGCTGCTCAGTCGGCCGATCGAACCCGACGACGTCAAGCCGCGGCTGCTCGGCCACTGGGGCACCTCCCCCGCACTGAACCTCGTGTACGCGCACTGCAACGCGCTGATCACGGAGACCGGGCGCGAGTTCCTGTACATCTGCGGCCCGGGGCACGGCGGTCCGGCGATGAACGCGAACGCCTGGCTGGACGGCACGTGGAACGAGCTGTACCAGGACGTCGACCTGCAGCGGTTCTTCCGGCAGTTCTCGTTCCCCGGCGGCATCCCCTCGCACGCCGCCCCGGAGACCCCCGGCTCCATCAACGAGGGCGGTGAGCTCGGCTACTCGCTGTCGCACGCCTACGGTGCGGCGCTCGACAACCCGGACCTCGTCGTCGCGTGCGTTGTCGGTGACGGTGAGGCCGAGACCGGTCCGCTCGCCGGTTCGTGGCAGGCGCACACGTTCCTCGACCCGGTCTCCGACGGTGCCGTGCTGCCGATCCTCAACCTCAACGGCTGGAAGATCGCGAACCCGACCGTCCTTGCCCGCATCCCCGACGAGGACCTCACCGCGTACTTCCGCGGGCTCGGCTACGACCCGATCGTGGTCGACTCCCGCCGCGTCGACGACGACCCGTACGCGGTCCACGCCCTGTTCGACGGTGCCCTGCGACGCGCCCTCGCCGGCATCGACGACATCCAGGCCGCTGCCCGCGCCCAGGCCGCCCGTGCCGCCGCGGGGCAGCCCGCCGGTGCCGCGGACCTGCGTCCGCGCTGGCCGATGATCGTCCTGCGCACCCCGAAGGGCTGGACCGGCCCGAAGGAGGTCGACGGCGAGCAGGTCGAGGGGACCTTCCGCGCGCACCAGGTGCCGCTGCCCGCGGTGCGCGAGGACGACGGCCACCGTGCGCAGCTCGAGGAGTGGATGCGCTCGTACCGCCCCGAGGAGCTCTTCGACGAGGACGGCCACCCCGTCGGCATCATGACCACGATCCGTCCGACCGGTGACGAGCGGATGAGCGCTACCCCGCACGGCAACGGCGGTCGACTGCGGACCGCGCTCGACCGGCCGCCGCTCGAGCCGTACGCGGTCGAGGCCGGTTCCACGGCGTCGGCCACGGGCACGCTCGGCCCCTGGCTCGCCGCACTCATCGAGAAGAACGCCTCGACCTTCCGGCTGTTCGGCCCGGACGAGACGATCTCGAACAAGCTCGACGCGGTCTTCGACGTGACCTCGCGCGTCTGGCGGGCCCAGCGCGCCGCAGGCGACGAGCACCTCGCCGCACGCGGGCGGGTCACCGAGGTCCTGTCCGAGCACCTGCTGGAGGGGATGCTCGAGGGCTACGTGCTGTCCGGTCGGCACGGGATGCTCAACACCTACGAGGCGTTCGCCCACATCATCGACTCGATGGTCGGGCAGTACGCCAAGTGGCTGGAGTCGTCGACCGACATCGACTGGCGGGTGCCGGTGTCCAACCTGTCGCTCCTGCTCTCGTCGCACGTCTGGCGACAGGACCACAACGGGTTCTCCCACCAGGACCCCGGGTTCCTCGACGTCGTCGCGTCGAAGCAGCAGGACCTCGTCCGGATCAAGCTGCCGGCCGACGCCAACACGCTGCTCGCCGTCGCCGCGCACGCGATGGAGACCACGGACCGCATCGAGGTGATCGTCGCGGGCAAGCACCCGGAGCCGGTCTACCTGTCCCTCGACGACGCGGTCGCGCACGCGCAGGCCGGACTCGGCGTGTGGGACTTCGCCGGCACGGAGCAGGCCGTCGGGAAGGTCGACGTCGTGCTCGCCTGCGCCGGTGACGTTCCCACGGTCGAGGCGATCGCCGCCACCGACATCATCCGGAAGCACGCTCCCGGCGTCGGGGTCCGCGTGCTCAACGTCGTCGACCTGCTGGCGCTCGGTGACCCGCGCAAGCACGAGCACCCGATCCCGGACGAGCAGTACGACGCGCTCTTCCTGCCCGGCACGCCCACGGTCTTCGCGTTCCACGGGTACCCGACCCTCGTGCACCAGCTGACGTACCGCCGGAACGGGCACGACGACCTGCACGTGCACGGGTTCCTCGAGCAGGGCACGACGACCTCGCCGTTCGACATGCTCATGCGCAACGAGATGGACCGCTTCGCCCTGGCCCACGACGCCCTGACGCGGGTGGACGCCGAGGCGCACGCCGACCTGCTCACGAAGCTCTCCGAGGCGCGTGACGCCGCGCGGACGTTCGCGTACACGAAGGGCGAGGACCACCCCTCCCTCGCGGGCTGGGAGTTCGCGGGCTGGCCGCAGGACGAGCCCGCCAGCGGCGGGACCGGCGGCGACCCGGGTGCGGGCGAGACCGAGGCGGCCGCGCCCGGGAACTGACGCACTCCTCCACAGGCCTGGAGGCCCGGATCGCCCTCCACAGGACCGGTCACGCCCGCCGCGTGGCCGGTTCCGTGCTGTCAGGGTTCCGGCATGGACATCGGCTGGATCAGCGCGCTCGTGTCGGTCACGAGCGCGACCGTCGCGCTGGGTGCGCTCGTCGCCTCGGTGCTCGACGGGCGCGCAGGACGGCGAAATGCAGAGTTCTCGGTGCACCGCGACCTGTGGTGGCAGCGTTGGTCGTGGGCCGCCGACCGGGCGACCTCGGACGACGAAGGACAGCGCGCGGCCGCCGGTGTGATGTCGGCTGCGCTGGTGACCCGCAGTTGGACGACCGCGGACGACCGCTGGGTCGGCCAGGCACTCGACGACCTGACCGCAGCGACGATCGAAGGAGCGAACGATGATCTCGAAGCTGAGTGACAAGGACTTCAAGCGCTGGCTCGACGGACGTGAACTGACGACGCCCGCACTGCTGGCGGACCCGCACTACGGGCCCATGATGCGGGCGAAGGGCGCCGAGGAAGAGCTCCGTCAGGCGCGCATCGAATGGCGCGAACGCCAGGAGCGCGCACGGGCGCGGAAGCTCAAGTACGAGGCGTCCTTCGGTGAGAGCTGAACCGATGCCCTGCGAGCCTGCCACGCTGGGACCGTGACCGAACTCGTCATCCCGGCCCCGAGCCTCCCGACCGTGCCCACGACGACGGGCGCGCGTTTCCCCGTCCGCCGTGTGTTCTGCGTCGGCCGGAACTACGCCGCGCACGCCCGCGAGATGGGCCACGACCCGGACCGCGAGCCGCCGTTCTTCTTCACCAAGCCCGCCGACGCGGTCGTGGTCGACGGCGCCGACACCCCGTACCCGCCGCTGACGCAGCAACTGGAGCACGAGGTCGAGCTCGTCGTCGCGATCGGCACCGGCGGCTCGGACATCGCCGTCACCGACGCGCCCGCACACGTCTGGGGCTACGCCGTCGGGATCGACCTCACCCGTCGCGACCTGCAGGCCGAGGCGAAGCGACTCGGGCGCCCGTGGGACACGGCCAAGGGCTTCGACGCCTCGGCGCCGATCGGCGTGCTCACCCCGGCGGCCGAGGTCGACCCGACCAGCGGCGCGATCGAGCTGACGGTGGACGGGGAACTCCGGCAGTCGGGCGACCTGACCGACCAGATCTGGTCGGTCGCCGAGACGATCGCGGCGCTGTCACGGTCCGTGGCGCTCGCGCCCGGCGACCTCGTGATGACCGGCACTCCTGACGGTGTCGGCGTGCTCGAACGCGGCGCCGTGCTCGTCGGCACGATCGCCGGCGTCGGCGAGGTCCGGACCCGGATCGTCTGAAGCACGTGTCGGCGATGTGTCGACGGGCTGGGAGCGTTCGCAGGCAGCACGGGTAAGTCTTGGGCATCGTCGCGGGTGGGGCCCGCGGCGGACACGGGGCGGCGCATCGCGACGGGGCGACGCGGACACCTCGGGACTGCCGGAGGTACCACCGTGCTGGAACACGACCTGCTCGCCACGTCCTGGACGTGGGCGGGCGACGAGAGCATCCGCGACCGCGTGCACGCCGTCGGCGCCGCCGGGTTCGCCGGCCTGTCGCTGTCCCTCGACGACCTGCACGAGGTCCGCGCGACGACGGGCTTCGCCGAACTGCGCCGCATGCTCGACGCCGCCGGCATCGTCTGGGTCCAGCTCGGACCACTCGACCGGTGGTGGACGTGCACGAGCCGCACCCAGGACGAGGACGCCGACCGCGGTGTCGTGCTCGAGGCCGCGGCGACGCTGAGCGCCTGGCAGGTGGTGGCGCGCGCCGACACCTCGTTGCCCGGAGCCTCCCCCGCGACGATGGCCGACGACTGGGTCGTGCTCGCCGACCAGGCCGAGGCGGTCGGAGCGCAGCTCGTGCTCGAACCGGAACCGTGGTCGAACCTGCCCACGATCGAACGGGCCTCCCGCTTCGTGGCCGCTGCCGGACACCCCAACGGCGGCCTGCTCATCGACGCCATGCACGCGCTCCGCGGCGGTTCCACGCTCGCGTCGATCCGGCAGGGCGTCGCACCGGGGGTCCTCGCAGCCGTCGAGCTGAGCGACGGACTGCTGCACACCCCGAGCGGGATGACCCTCGCCGAGGAGTCCCGGACGGCACGGTACCTGCCCGGTGCCGGGGCGTGGGACCTGCCCGGCTTCGTCCGGACCGTGCGCGAACTCGGGTTCGACGAGCCGTGGGGCGTCGAGGTCCGGACCCCCGCGCACCGGGCGATGCCCGTCCGCGATGCACTCCGGACGGCCGTGGCCGCCACCCGTGCGGTGCTCGACGCCGCCGACGCGTTCGGCTCACCGGCCGCCCCGGCGATGCCCTCGACGCCCGCACCGACGTCCGCGGTGGACTTCGAGCCACCGCACACCGGCCGGCACGACCCGCCGCACGGAGCCCGCCGTCGGGACGCCGACACAGGGACGCCCGCGTAGGTTGCTGTGCATGACCGATCAGGCAGCACACGACGACGACCTGCTCCGCCGTTCCCAGGAGTCCATCGACGAGGCCAAGGCCGCCGCGGCCGAGGTGGTCGAGCCGGAAGAGGACGAGCTCATCGAGGAAGACGCGCCCGTGGCCGACCACGCGGCGCCCTCCGACGGCCCTGCACCCGCGGCCTGACCCCGTCCTGATCCGACAGGATCCCCCCGGACAGACGAGATCGCCGGGCGACCATCGAGGTCGCCCGGCGATTCTTCTTGCCGCTCGTGTGACGATCCCGTCACTCGGCACGTCTCACCAGTGGACCCACCGGTCGCGCTTCGGCGAGCCCGGTGCGGGGCCTCGTGGTCGGTCTCCCTGAACCGGCTGGTCACGTGCCCCGGCGACGGTCCGTGCGCTCCCTGATCCAGCGTGCGGGCCGTCGGGTCTGTCCCGCCCGCCGGGCGGTCAGCCGCTCAGACCGCCCCGGTCAGTCGTCGTCCTCGTCAGCGAGGAAGTCCGCGTACCGGACCTCGGTCTCCGTGGCGCCGCTGCCCGGTTCGACGGTCCGCTGTGACAGGTCGTCCCCCGTGATCGCGACGCGTTCTGCGGCCGTGTAGGGCGGCAGGTACTTGCTCGAGTTCATCTTCGAAGCCCCCTTCGTCCCGGCGAACGTAACAGCCGATGGCCGATCGTGGCCAGCGGTGCCGATACTGTCCCCCGCGCAGACTCGGTACGGGGGACGGATGTTCGCCAGCGGCGGACCCCATGCGCACGCATGTGGAACCGAGGCCGGAGCGCGGGTCAGGTCTCCCGCACGACGTCGTCCGGGTCCTTGTCCACGCGCCACCCGCGCCACGACGGCTGCCGGAGCCGTCCGTCGCCGGTCCACTCGGCGAACTCGACCTCACCGACGCGCTTCGGCGTGACCCAGTGCGCATCCCGCGCGTCGGGTCGTGGGACGTCGACGAACGGCGGGGTCTTCCGTTCCAGCGGTGCGAGGACCCCGGCGATCTCGTCGAGGTCACGGTCACGGAACCCGGTGCCGACCTTGCCGACGTACTCCAGCCCGTCGGGGCCGGGCACCCCGAGCAACAGCGACCCGATCCCGCCGGCACGCCGACCGCTGCCCGGTTTCCAGCCGCCGACGATGACTTCCTGCGTGGCGTGGTGCTTGAGTTTCAGCCAGGCCTCGGACCGCCGCCCCTCGGCGTACTTCGACGACCGCTTCTTCGCGACGACGCCCTCGAGTCCCTGCTCGCGCGATGCGGCCAACACCGCGTCGAGGTCGCCCTGCACCGCCGGCGGCACGTCGATCGCGCCACCGGGGTCCACGACCGTCTCGAGTGCCTGCCGCCGGGCGTCGTAGCCGAGCCGCGTCAGCTCGTGCCCGTCCGCCTCGAGCACGTCGAACAGCAGGAACCGCACGGGCGTGGTCTCCTGTGCGCTCCGGACCTCGCGCGCCTTCGTCAGGCCCATGCGGTTCTGGAGCAGCTGGAACGATGGTCGGCCACGATCGTCGACGGCCACGATCTCACCGTCGAACACGCCGTCCACACCGGCGCGCTCGCCCAGTTCCTGCAGCTCGGGGTACTGGGCCGTCAGGTCGTTGTCGTTGCGGCTGCGCAGGGTCACCGACCCGTCGCGGACCGTCGCCAGCGCGCGCACCCCGTCCCACTTCATCTCGAAGGCCCAGTCGGACGGGTCCAGCCGGGGCTCCCCCTTGGCCAGGGTCGCCTGCATCGTCCGGCGCTCCGACGGCGGGGTCTCAGCGTCCGCGGCCCCGCTGATCCGTCGCTGCGGGGTGCGCTGCGCATCGCCGTGCCCGTCCGACGGCCGGTCCGACCGTCGCGCCACCGTCGGCCCGGCAGAGCCGCTGCCGTCCGCCAGCCGTTCGGGTTGCTCCTTCGTGCGGTGGATGAGCCAGTTCTTCTCGTCCCCGCCGCCACGGCCGCGGGTGTGCAACAGCGCGAGACGGCGAGCGCCGCCGGCCCGACCGTGCAGGGTGACGATGACCTCCTGCCCCTCGCGCCACTTCTCGAGCTCGTAGGTGCCGTCGTCCCAGATCGTGACCGTGCCGCCGCCGTACTCGTCCTTCGGGATCGTGCCCTCGAACGACCCGTACTCGAGCGGGTGGTCCTCGGTCTGCACGGCCAGGTGGTTCTTGCCCGGGTCGGTCGGCTCGCCCTTCGGCAGGGCCCAGCTCACCAGCACCCCGTCGTGCTCGAGCCGGAAGTCGTAGTGGTCGCGGGTGGCGTGGTGCTCCTGGATGACGAAGGTCGGTGTGCCGTCCTTCCGCACGGTGGGCGCTCCCTCGGGCACGGGCTCCGGCGTCTTCGAGGCGTCCCGCTTCGCCCGGTAGGCGGCGAGCCGGTCACGTGCGGGCTGCTCGGCGTCGTTCGCGCGCTCGGTCCGGTCGCTGTCCCAGTGACCGTGGTCGTCGCGCCCGACGGCCAGCGAGGCGGAGGCGACCGGGTGCAGGAAGTCCCCACGGGCCTCCAGGCGTTCGAGGACCTCGTCCAACGTGAGCTGCGCGAGCCCGCGTTCCTCGAGTTCCTTCCAGGTGCGGGGCGCCGCGACCGTCGGCCGCTCGCGGCCGCGCAGCGAGTACGGGGCGATGGTCGTCTTGTTGCCGTTGTTCTGCGACCAGTCGACGAAGACCTTGCCCTTCCGCTCGGCACGGCTCATCGACGACAGCACCAGGTCCGGCAGGTCCGTCTCGAGGGCCTTGGCCAGCTCGTGGGCGACGTCGGAGACCTGCGCCGTCGTCGCCTTGCCGTCGAGGGCCGCGTACAGGTGGATGCCCTTGGAGCCGGACGTCACCGGGTACGGGTCGAGCCCCATGCCGTGCAGGATCTCGCGCGCGGCCACGGCGACCTCGACGCACTCGGGCAGCCCGACGCCGTCACCCGGGTCGAGGTCGAGGACGAGCCGGTCCGGGTTCTGCTGCGCGCCGCGGGGGCCGAACCGCCACTGCGGGACGTGCAGTTCGAGCGCGGCCTGCTGCGCCATCCACACCAGGGTCGGCAGGTCGTCGACGATCGGGTACTCGTTGTCGTGTTCCGAGTGGTGGATGGTGTGGTGCCGCACCCAGTCGGGGGCCGAGTCGGGCAGGTTCTTCTCGAAGAAGACCTTGCCCTCGACACCGTTGGCCCAGCGCTTCCGGGTCACCGGGCGGTCCTTGACGTGCGGGATCATCCACGGCGCGACCCGCTCGTAGTACTCGATCACCCGACCCTTGGTGGTGCCGGTCTCGGGGTAGAGCACCTTGTCGGTGTTCGTGAGCGCGAGCCGCCGGTCCCCGACCAGGACGACGGTCTTGCGCGAGGCGGGACTCACAGCGCCACCCCGGTCGCTCCCGCCACCGTCAGGGTCGTGCCGGACGTGTACGACGACTCGGGCCCCGCCAGGTAGACGTAGGCGCTGCCGAGCTCGACGGGTTGGGCGGGACGACCGAACGGGGTGTCCTGGCCGTACGCCGCGATCTCGTCGCCCGGGTAGCTGATCGGCTGCAGGGGCGTCCACACCGGCCCGGGCACCACCGTGTTGGCCCGGATGCCCTTGCTGGCGAGCTGCCGCGCGAGCCCGTTCGTGTAGGTGATGATCGCGGCCTTCGTCGCGGCGTAGTCGATCATGCGGTCCTGCGGCTGGTACGCGGACACCGAGCTGGTCGTGACGATCGAGCTGCCCGGCGCCATGTGCGGGACCGCAGCACGGACGAGCCAGAACAGCGAGTACAGGTTGACCTTCATCGTGCGGTCGAAGTCCTCGGTGCTCTGCACGGTGACGTCCTCGTGCACCTGCTGGTGGCCCGCGACCAGCACGAGCGCGTCCAGGCCACCGAGCTCGCTGACGGCGTCCTGCACCAGGACGTCGCAGAATGCCTCGTCCGTCAGGTCACCGGGCAGCAGCACCGCCTTGCGCCCGAGGTCACCGATGACGTCGCGGACCTGTTCGAGGTCCTCGCGCTCCTCGGGCAGGGCGTTCAGGGCCACGTCGGCCCCTTCCTTCGCCATCGCGATCGCCGCGGCGCGCCCGATGCCGGAGTCCGCGCCCGTGACGAGCACCCGGTACCCGCGCATCCGCCCGGTGCCCAGGTAGCTCGTCTCGCCGTGGTCGGGGGCGGGGTCCATGGCACTCGCCAGTCCGGACCCCTGCTGGGTCTGCGCGGGGAACGGCGGACGGGGGAACTGGTCGCGCGGGTCCTGCTTGTCGAGCTGGCTCATGGGCCCATCGTGCTCGCGCCGGCCTCGCGGCGGTCCAGCGAACCGGACATCCGTGGAACGATCTCCCGGACGGCGGACCTGTGGAGGAACCGTCGGCTCCGGGCACGCACGCGTGCGGGCGGGCATCATGTGCGCATGAGGTCGATCTGGAAGGGCTCCATCGCGTTCGGGCTCGTCAACGTGCCCATCAAGGTCTACGCGGCCACCGAGACGCACGACGTGTCCCTGCACCAGGTCCACGACGACGACAAGGGCCGCATCCGGTACAAGCGGGTGTGCGAGTTCGGCCACGAGGTCGAGTACGCGGACATCCAACGCGCCTACGACGACGGCGACAAGACCGTGGTGCTCACGGCGGACGACTTCAAGCAGCTCCCCGAGGAGCAGTCGCACGAGGTCGAGGTGCTCGAGTTCGTCCCCGTCGAGCAGGTCGACCCGATGATGTTCGAGAAGACCTACTACCTGGAGCCCGACTCGCGCTCGCCGAAGGCGTACGTGCTGCTGCGCGAGACCCTGGCGAAGACCGACCGCCTGGCGATCGTGCAGTTCACCCTGCGGCAGAAGACCCGGCTCGGGGTGCTCCGGGTGCACGACGAGGTCATCCTGCTGCAGGGGCTGCTCTGGGGCGACGAGGTCCGCGCCGCCGACTTCAAGACCCTCGACACGACGGTGAAGGTCAGCGCCAACGAGCTGAAGATGTCGTCCTCGCTCGTCGAGAGCATGTCCACCGACTTCGACCCCGACCGCTACACCGACTCCTACCAGGAGGAACTGCAGCAGCTGATCGACGCCAAGCTCGAGGCGGGCGACGACATCGACACCGAGAAGACCTTCGGCGCGCGGGACGACGAGGACGACGACGAGGGCGGTGACGTGCTCGACCTGATGGCCGCCCTGCGTGCGTCCGTCGACAAGAAGCGGACAGGAGGCTCGGGGTCGCGTTCGTCGTCGACGTCACGGTCGTCGTCCGGTTCCGGCTCGGGCACGTCCGGCTCCGGCACGTCCAGCTCCGGCAGGAAGGCGCCGGCGAAGAAGGCGCCCGCCAAGAAGGCCGCGGAGAGCACGACGGAGAAGGCCACCGCGAAGTCGGCGCCGAAGAAGGCACCGGCGAAGAAGGCCCCGGCCAAGAAGCCCGCCGCCAAGAAGCAGGCGAGCTGACGGCTCAGGCCGCGGTCGACCCGCCGCCCGCCAGGCGCTCGAGCGTGGTGAACACCTCGGCGTACTGCTGGCGGAGCGCTGCCCACCCGGCGCCGGTGTCGATCGACTCCGGGTCCTCGACGGGCACCGCGTACCCGTACTGCGCCCGCGGGACCGGGTCACCCGGCAACCGGAGCTCCTGGGTGAACGCGCCGCTCGCGGCCTCGAAGGTCAGGGTGTGCGATGCGATGTTCCGGCCCCAGTCCGCGGACGGCCACGACATGAACGCGACGTGCCGCATCCCCTCGGCGGGATCGGTCGCCGAGACGTAGCAGCCGTGGTGGTCCTCACCCGGGGACAGGATCGTGTACGTGCCGTTGTCCCGGTAGACGAGCAGGGCCTCGGCGAAGGGCTTCGGCGCGTACATCGCGGTGTAGCGCAGCGCGTGCACGAACTGCGGCCGCCCCAGCGGGACCGTCACGAGCGCGCTGCGGACCGGCCCCTCGCTGGCTGGTGGCTCGCCCGGGGTCGACGCCGCTGCACCTGCCGGCAGGTGGGCGACGTAGAGCAGCTCGGCGTCCTCCGTGCCGGTGCTGCGGCCGTCGTGCACGATGCGCGGCTCCTCGACCAGGGCCTGCCCCGGCCCGACGACCCGAGTGGCCTCTTCGGTGACGTGCGTCAGCGCCCCGCGCACCACGAGACCCGTCTGGCGTGCGTCGTGCTGGTGCCAGCCGGTCGACGCACCCACCGGGAGCGTCAGCCGCCGCACCTCGTACGTGCCGCCGTCGGGCCCGTCGACGGTGGCGACGAGGGTGGTGGTGGGCTCGGGGTGGGGCATCGGGGTCCTCTCGGTGGTGCGTTCGCCAGATGATCGTCTTGCACCCACCTGGGACGGTGGTCGAAGGACGACGCGGATCCGTTCAGCCGGCGCGCGAGGCACGTGTCACGAGCCGGAAACACGGGTCCGCGACACTGGTCGGATGACTCCACAAGAGCCTGGGAGCCTGCAGTCGTCATCCGAGACCGCAGGCCCGCCCGTCACCGTCTCCGTCACCCGCCTGGTCGAACCCGACCGCATCCCCGAGGTCACCCGCTGGGTGCAGTCCGGGGTGAACCTGGCGAACCGCTACCCCGGCTTCCTCGGCTCGGGGTGGGTGCGTTCCACCGCGCAGTCCCGCGAGTGGCACATGCTCTACCGCTTCGCCG
This sequence comes from Curtobacterium sp. MCSS17_006, assembly GCF_003234215.1. Taxonomy (NCBI): domain Bacteria; kingdom Bacillati; phylum Actinomycetota; class Actinomycetes; order Micrococcales; family Microbacteriaceae; genus Curtobacterium; species Curtobacterium sp. MCSS17_006. Next base: position 11,755 of record NZ_QKSO01000022.1, read on the forward strand.
ACCACGACTCCCTGGCGACGTGGGAGAACTCCGACGACCGGCTGCGCTGGCTCGACCTGGGCCGTGACCTGGTGGTGGAGTCCCGCGTCGAGAAGCGCACCGGCATCGAGGGGTGGTTCGACGTCCCGCAGGACGCCCCGGCCTCGAGCGCTCCCCCGCGGTGGAAGCAGTCCGTGAGCATCTGGCTCGGCTTCTTCCCGGTGAACCTCGCGTTCACGTACCTGACGGCCTGGCTCGTCCCCGCGTTCGCGCACGTCGCGATCCTGCCCCGGGTGCTCATCACGACCGTCGTGCTCACGCCGATCATGACGTTCTGGGTGCTGCCGTTCGTGACGAAGCTGATCCGCCCGTGGCTGCTCGCTCCGCCGAGGCAGCGACGGCAGCAGGACCCGCAGCCACGCGGCTAGACCGACGGGCGCTACGGGGTCCCGAGCACCGACAACTGGTCGAGCCGCTCGAGGATGACGCCCTCGCGGAGCGCCCACGGGCAGATCTCGAGGGCCGGCAGGTCGAAGATGTCCAGGCACGCCTCGGCGACGAGCGCGCCCGGCACCACCTGGTGCGCCCGGCTCGGTGAGACACCGGGCAACGCCGCGAGCACGTCGACCGACATCGTCAGCAGCTCCGGCAGCCGCTGCCGCAGCACCGCGCCGTCGAGGGCACGGGGCACGAGGGGCCCGGCAGCGGACGGCGCGGCCCCGCAGATGCGGGCGATCGATCGGAAGGTCTTCGAGGTCGCCACGGCCCGGTCCGGACGCCCCGAGCGGAGCAGCCGTCCGGCGTCCCGGGCGATCTCCACGCGGATCTCGTGCCGGATGCGGCGGACGTCGTCCTCGGTCGGGGTGCCGGCCGCGAAGTAGGAGCGCGCCAGCCGTGCGGCGCCGATCGGCATCGACCACGCGACGTCCGGTGCCTCGTCGGCGCCACCGGCGATCTCGAGCGAGCCACCGCCGATGTCGAAGACCGCCAGGCGACCGGCGGACCAGCCGAACCACCGGCGCACGGCCAGGAACGTCAACCGGGCCTCGTCGGAGCCGGACAGGACGGCCAGCTCGACCCCGGTGGAGGCCTCGACGTGGGCGAGCACGGCCTCCGAGTTGCCGGCGTCGCGCACCGCCGACGTCGCGAACGCGAGCATGTCCTCGCACCCGCGTTCCTCGGCGACACGGACGGCATCGGCGACGAAGGTGGTCAGGGCATCGATCCCCTGCTGGGTCACCGCGCCCGAGTCGTCCAGGTGCTCGGCCAGCCGCAGCGGCTGCTTGAACGAGGACGCCGGCAACGGCGCGGCGCCGCCGTGGGCGTCCACCACGAGCAGGTGGCCGGTGTTGGACCCGATGTCGAGGACTCCCACGCGCATGCCACAACGCTAGCGGGCCGGCGGGACGGTTCGACCCGGGAGGCGCGGGTCACGCCCGCAGGAACGCCTCCAGCTCGGCGGTGGTCGGGTACGAGGCCTGTGCGCCCGGCTTGGTCGCGGCGTACGCCCCGACCCCCACCGCGAACCGAGCGGCGTCGACGAGGGCGTCCCCCGCCGCCAGACGCAGCGCCACCGCCCCCATGAAGGCGTCGCCGCAGCCCGTGGTGTCCACCGGCTCGACCCGCACGGCGTCGATCGACACCGGCTCGACACCCCCGTCGTGCACGACGCAGCCGGCACCACCGCGGGTGACGATCGACCGCGCGACGCCGTGGTCCCCGAGCGCCGCGGCCTCGTGCTCGTTCACCAGCAGGACGTCGGTCAGCTCGAGGAGCTCGGCCGGCACGGCGCCGAACGGCGACAGGTTCGTGAGCACCGTGACCCCGGCGGCGTGCGCGGCCCGGGCGGCGGCGAGGACGACGTCGATCGACACCTCGAGGCAGAGCCCCAGCACCGCGGCGCCGGCGAAGACGTCGGTCGGCACGTCGTCCGGCGTCAGCGTGCCGTTCGCCCCGGCGGAGATCACGATGGTGTTCTCGCCTGCAGCGTCGACCGTGATGACGGCGGTACCGGTCGCGACGCCCTCACGGACGGCGACGTGCGTCGTGTCGACACCCGCAGCCGCGACGGAGTCGCGGAGCAGCGCACCGTTCCCGTCGTCGCCGACCGCACCGATCATGCGCACCGTGCCCCCGAGCCTCCCGGCAGCCACCGCCTGGTTGGCGGACTTGCCCCCGGGCAGGATCGCGAGGTCGGAGCCCTGCAGGGTCTCACCGGGCTGGGGGAAGCGCGCGGTGCGGACCACCAGGTCCGCGTTGAGCGACCCGACGACGACGATGCTCTCGGTCAACGGACGGTCTCCTTCTGCGGGGCGACGGACGTGGTCTCGGCGCCCTCCGGACGGGGGATGAGGAACGAGATCGCGAGAGCGACGGTCGTGATCGCGGCCCCGAGCAGCATGCCACCGGAGTACCCGGCGGTGCCCGCGGAACCGCCGACGCCGAGCGCGATCTGCAGCGCGGGCAGGACCGCGAAGCTGACCCCGGCGCCGAGGTTGAACGCACCGGCGTTCAGCCCGGGCAGGAACCCGGGGTTCGACTCCGGCGACAGCACGATGCCCAGGCCGTTCAGGATGATGTTCGCGATGCCGGCGTAGGTGATGCCGATGAGCACGGTCGCGGTGACCAGCACGGGCAGCGAGTGCACCCCGACGAGCGCCATCAGGACGGTCGAGACGATGCTGCCGATCAGGCCGACGCGCAGGACGGCGCGGTACCCGATGGTCGGGGCGAGGCGCCCGGCGAAGGGTCCGACGATCCAGCCGACCAGCGCGTACGGGGTGAGGAACACGAGCGAGGCGAGGTCGGCCTCCATCCCGAAGCCGGCGTCACCGTTCTGCGCGAGCGAGGTGACCAGGCCGTTGACGACCGCGAACACGCCCGTCATCGTCAGGAACGTCGTCGCCAGGAGTGCCCAGGTCGCGCGGCGCTGCAGGAACCGGGTCTCGACCAGGGGCTCCCGCACCCGCGACTCGACGGCCCAGAACACGGCGAAGGCGACGAGCGCGACCACGACGCCACCGACCACGAGCACGGGGTTCGCCGCGCCGAGCTTGCCGGCCTCGTTGAACGCCGTGAGCAGCGCACCGACGCTCACCACGAGGGGCACGACGCCGATCCAGTCCATCCGGGTGCCGGCCGAGGGCTTCGACTCGACACCCCAGACGGCGACCAGGAACAGGGCGAGGACGGTGACGACGGCGATGACCCAGAAGATCCCGCGGAACCCGAAGTTCGTCGCGATCCAGCCGCCGGCCAGGGCGTCGACACCCGCGATGCCGCCGTTCACCGCGGTGAGCAGGCCGAGCGCGGCGCCGTAGCGCTTCGGGTCGCTGATCTCGTTGCGCAGGACGAGCAGGCAGATCGGGACGACCGGACCGGTGACGCCCTGGATGATGCGGCCGGCGAACAGCATCGGCACGTTCACCGCGAGCGCGGCGACGATGCTGCCGACGAGCATCACGGCGAGCATGCCGATCAGCACGCGCTTGCGACCGACGATGTCGGACAGCCGCGGCAGGAACAGCGAGAACAGCGCCGCGAGCGTGAAGTACAGGGTCTGCGACAGCCCGATGGTGGCGTCGTCGGTGTTGAGCTCGCGCGCCATCGTGACGAGGGCGGGGCTCAGCATGCTCGCGTTCAGCTGGAACGCGATGCACGCGGCGAGGAGCGCGGCGGTGAGGGCGCCGATCGACTTCTTCGTCGAGGTGGTGGTCATGGGGGTTCAGCGCTCCGGGGTCGTGGTGGTGCCGGCTTCGACGGCGTCGGCGGCGGCACGTGGGGTCCAGCCGGTGTCGGCCGTCTCGCCGATGCGCTCGAGGGCGTCGACGACGAGGTCCCAGAACCGGCCGTGGTCGAGCTCCATCGCGGCGCTCGTGCGGCAGTCCTCGGGTGCGGGGGCGCGGAAGTCGGCGACGGTCATGCCGAGGGTCAGGGCGCCCTGGGTCTCGACGTGGATCGGGACCTTCACGGCACGGACGATGGTGGGGTCGATCACGTACGCGACGGCGCAGGGGTCGTGGACCGGCGGGGCGTCGAAGCCCTGGGCGTCCTTGTAGGTCTGGCCGAAGAAGTCGAGCAGCTCGCCGACGAACGCGGCGGGGGCGGTGCCGACGCCGGCGATGCGCGCGGCGACCTCGGGGGTGGCGAGGGCCTGGTGCGTCAGGTCGAGGCCGACCATCACGACGTCCCAGCCGGCCTCGAACACGATGGCCGCGGCCTCGGGGTCGATGACGATGTTGAACTCGGCGACCGGGCTCCAGTTGCCGACGTGCACGCCGCCGCCCATGAGCACGACCTGCTTGACGCGCTCGACGATGCGGGGCTCCTTGCGGGCCGCGAGGGCGATGTTCGTCAGGCCCCCGGTCGGCACGAGGGTGACCGTGCCGGGCTCGTGGGCCATCACGGTGTCGATGATCAGGTCGACGGCGTGGCGCTCGTCGAGGTCGAACGACGGCTCGGGGAGCATCGGGCCGTCCAGGCCGCTCTCACCGTGGATGTCCGGTGCGACCTCGATCTGACGCAGCAGCGGGCGGGCGGCTCCGGCGGCGAACGGCACCCCGGTGATGCCGGCGATGCGGGCGACGGCCAGGGCGTTGCGGGTGACCTTCGGCAGGGTCTGGTTGCCGACGACGGTGGTCACCGCGAGCAGGTCGATGGCCGGGCTGCCGTGGGCGAGCAGGAGCGCCACGGCGTCGTCGTGGCCGGGGTCGCAATCGAGGATGATCTTCGCGGCGGGCTGGGTCGCATCGGGCACGCTGGGCGCTCCACTTCTTCGGGGAATCGAGGTGAGTGCTCGACGTGGTGGGGATCCACGGGCCGGCAGAGCGCTGGCGACGCGGCGCGTCAAGCGTTTGACATCGAAACACGTCAAACGTTTGACGTCAAGTTCGACCACCACGCTCGCTAGCATCGACGGGTGCCCTCCCCCGCCGTTCCGAGCCGTCGTGTGACCGCGGCGATGGTGGCCGAACGTGCGGGCACGAGCATCGCCACGGTCTCCCTCGTCGTGAACGGCAAGGAGCGCGGGCGGGTCTCCGCGCCCATCGCCGCACGGGTCCGCGACGCCGTGGACGACCTCGGCTACGTCGTCGACCACGCCGCCAGCTCGTTGGCGCGGGGCAGCGGTGACCTGGTCGTGTTCATCGCCCCCGACCTGTCGAACCCGTTCTTCGCCGAGGTCATCCGTGGCGTCCGCGACACCCTGGGCGACCGGTTCCAGCTCGTGCTCTCCGTCACCGAGCGGGGTGCGCAGCCGGTCGCGGCCGACGTCCGGCGCTTCGAACGGCTCCGGCCGGCCGGGATCCTGGTCGACGCACCCGCCGCCGACGAGCCGATGTCGGCGAGCGTCCCCGTGGTGCTGCTCGACGCCCCCGGCGGCCCCGAGGCCGTCAACTACGACCTCTCCACCGGCGTGCACGACCTGGTCGCCCACCTGCACGACCAGGGGCACCGGCACGTGGGCTACCTCGACGGCACCTCGAGGGCGGCGACGTTCGGCGTGCGCCGCGAACTGTTCGAGCAGGCCTGCGCGGACGCCGGCATCACGGTCTCCGAGCTCACCGCCCGTGCAGACCTGACCGTGGAGGCAGCGGCCTCGGCCACCGAGCACGTCATCGAGGCCTGGCAGGACGACGACGTCACCGCCGTCGTCGCGGCCGCGGACACCCTGGCCTACGGAGTCCTGCGGGTCGCCGGTGCGCTCGGCATCGCCGTCCCCGGCGCACTCGCGGTCGCGGGCTTCGACGACCTGCCGTCGTCGTCGGTCACCGCGCCGGCCCTGACGAGCGTGGCGCTGCCCGGCGCCGACCTCGGGCGGGCTGCGGCATTGCGACTCCTCGCGACGCTCGACGGCACGGCCGCCGAGCCCGCGGCCCTGCCGACGCGGCTCGTGCCGCGCGCGAGCACCCGCGCGTAGCGCCGGCTCATCGCGACCTCACGCGCTCAGCGACAGCTCACGCGCGCCGGAACGCGCGAGGTGTCGCTCGGCACGAAACGCCGGCCGCGGCAGTGAGCGCGACCGGCTGACGGACGGGAGGCGCGGTGCCAGCTGGCACCGCGCCTCCCGTCCGTCGGTCGGTTGCATCTACCGGTCGGTGTGCCGCCCCGGTGCGGAACCCTCCGTTGCCGCCGCGTGCTCCGCACGCGCCGCGCGCTGCGCGCGCTCGAGCTCGTCGGCCTCGTCGCCGCCGACGGCCTCGCCACGGGCCACCATGCCGGCCGTGTCGGAGAGCGTGATCTGCGGCAGGAAGAGCGCGAGCAGGAACGCCACCGCGATGAACGGCAGCAGGTACCAGAACACCGGTGCGAGCGAGTCGGCGTAGGCGTTCACGACACCGTCCTGCACCGCAGGAGGCAAGCCCGCGACGGTCGACGGGTCGATGCTCCCCGCCGAGGACGCCGCATCGGTCGCCGAACCGCCGGCACCGCGGAACACGTCGGTCAGCGACGTCGTGAGCCGCGCGGTGAAGAGCGCGCCGAAGACGGCCGTGCCGAGGGAGGCGCCGACCTCGCGGAAGTAGTTGTTCGTCGAGGTCGCGGTGCCGACCTGCTCGGCGGGGACGGCGTTCTGCGCGACGAGGACGACCACCTGCATGATCAGGCCGAGCCCGGCACCGAAGACGAACAGGTACGCGCAGATCAGCCAGATCGGGGTGTCCGCCGCCAGCTGGGTCATCGCGAGCATCGCGATGGCCACCAGGACCGTGCCGACGATCGGGAACATCCGGTAGCGCCCGGTCTTGGTGATCAGGACACCCGAGGCGATCGAGGTGCCGATCAGGCCGGCCATCATCGGCAGCATCAGCAGGCCGGAGACCGCAGCCGAGGTGCCGGAGGCCATCTGCAGGAACGTCGGGACGAAGCCGATCGCGGCGAACATGCCGATGCCGAGCACGAGGCCGATGCCGGTGGCCAGCAGGAAGGTGCGGTTGCGGAAGAACGACAGCGGGAGCACCGGGTCCTGCGCACGGGACTCGACGAACACCAGCAGCGCTGCCGAGACGACGAGACCGGCGAACCAGGCCCAGGTCTCGGGGGCGTCCCAGCCGTGGTCCTTGCTGCCGCCGAACTCCGAGAAGAACACCAGGCACGTGGTCGCGGCGGACATGAAGAGCACGCCGAGGACATCGATGCGCTTCGTCGCCTTCTTGTTCGGCAGGGTCAGCGCGAACCACGCCACGAAGAACGCCGCGATGCCGACCGGGATGTTGATGTAGAACGCCCAGTTCCACGTGAGGTGGTCCACGAAGAAGCCACCGAGCAGCGGGCCACCGATGGCGGACAGGCCGAAGATCGCACCGAGCGGGCCGAGGTACTTGCCGCGCTGCGAGGCCGGGACGATGTCCGCGATGATCGCCTGCGACAGGATCATCAGGCCACCGCCGCCGAGCCCCTGCATGGCGCGGAACGCCACGAGCTGCGTGAAGTCCGTGGCGAACGCACACCCGGCCGACGCGATGGTGAACAGCGCGATCGCGATGAGGAACAGGTTGCGTCGGCCGAGGACGTCGCCGAACTTGCCGTAGACGGGCATCACGATGGTGGAGGCGAGCAGGTACCCCGTCGTCAGCCAGGCCTGGTGCGCGACGCCGCCGAGCTCGCCGACGATGGTCGGCATCGCGGTGGAGACGATGGTCTGGTCGAGGCTGGAGAGCAGCATCCCCGCGATCAGGGCGGAGAAGATGATCCAGATGCGACGCTGCGTCAGGAGCAGCGGGCCGTCGGAGCCTGGGCGGGCACGCTTGGTGGTGCCCGGCGCGGTGGCGCTCATGTGGTGTGTTCCCGTTCGGTCGTGGTGACCGCCCTGAGCAGGCGGAGGTTCTCGGTGAGCAGTTCGTCGAACGTCGGCCCGGTGGCCTCGTCGAACGCGTCGTCGAAGTACTCGGTCGCGGTGGCCTTCATCAAGGCGGCCGCGGCCTCGGTGACCAGGCGCGGTCGGCGGTCGGCGGGGTCGTCCCACCCGAACCGTCGCCGCAGGGCCACGGTGATCCGGGCGAGCTGCACGTCGGTCGCCGACAGGAACCGTGCGACGAGTGCCGGCTCCCGCTCGAACACCCGGCGGACCAGGGCTTCGTCGGCGCGGGCGATGCCGACCCGGTGGAACTGGTCGATCGCCAGCGCGACGATCGACCCGAGGGGGTCCAGTTCGCCGGGGACGATCCCGCCCGCGGCGTAGGCGTCGATCGCCTCGACGTCGGCGTTGAGCTCGATGCCGAGCACGGCGTCGTCCTTCGACCCGAAGTGGTTGAAGAACGTGCGGCGCGACACCCCGACGGTCTCGCAGAGCTGCTCGATCGTGAACCCGTGCAGCCCGTGTTCGACCGTCGCCCGACGTGCCTCGACGATCATGCGTCGGCGCAGCGCGCGGGTGCGTTCGGTGGTACTCACCGAGCAAGAATTGCACTCTCGTGTTGAAAGTGCAATCTGGATCGGGTCGAGTTAGAGCGTCTTCTCGAAGCAGAACGACCACGGCATGGTCGCGACGTAGGGCTCGTAGACGTCGATCTGGTCCCAGCCGGTCTTGCGGTAGAGCGCCACGGCGTCGGGCTGCTTGTCACCCGTCTGCAGGATGAGCCGCGGGGCGCCGAGTGCACGGCCGACGCGCTCGCACTCGTCGAGCAGTGCGGTGGCCGCACCCTTGCCACGCGCGGAGGCCAGCACGATGAGGCGCTTCAGTTCGACCTCGTCACCCAGACGCCGGACGGCGATGTGCCCGACCGGTTCGCCGGACTCGTCGAGAGCCAGGATCGACGTGACGACGGTCGACGGGTCGACGCTCAGCGCACGACCCCGCTCGGCGGTGACCGCCGGGTCCTCGCCGGCGTTCGCCGACCCGTAGCGCTCGTGCATCTCGTCGTCCATGCGGGCGCGGAGCACCACGCTGCGGGGGTCGTCCCAGGACACGCGTTCGATCGTGATCACGAACGTCGATCCTGGCACGGGCGACCGACGACGCGGAAACCGAGGGTGGCCGTCGGGCGCGACCGGCGCCGCCCGCAAGGCGCGACCGGCGCCGCCCGTCGGGCGCGACCGGCGCCGCCCGTCAGTCGCGCTGGCCGAGTGCCGCGATCGGGCCCTCGCCGGCGCGGAACGCCGCGAGCACGGCGGCCGCGTCGTCGTACACCTCGGCCGCCCCGGCACCGCGGAGCTCGTCACCGCCGATGCCGCCGGTCATCACGCCGACGCACTGCACCCCCACCTTGCCGGCGGACTCGACGTCCCACATGGCGTCCCCGACCATCACGGCGTCGTCGGCGCAGACCCCCGCCTTGTCGAGCGCGACCCGGATGATGCCGGGGTCCGGCTTCGCCTGCTCGACGTCCTCGGAGCTGGTCTCGGCGGTGACCCACTCGCCCGCGTCGAGCAGGTCGCGCAGGCGGGCGAGTTCGTGCTCGGGCGCGCTGGTCGCCAGGACCACGGCGTGCCCTGCTTCGGCGACGGCCTGCAGGAGCTCGCGTGCACCCGGCAGCAGCCGGAGCCGCGGCATCTGCTCGGCGTAGTAGGCGGTGTGGAACTGCTTCGCGGCGTCGCGGGTCTCCTGGGACGCGTCCGGCAGCAGCGTCTCGAGCAGCTTCGCCGAGTCCATCCCGATCGCGCGGTGGATCCGCCAGGCGTCGACGGACTCCCCCGCCGCCAGGAACGCCCGCCACCACGCGTCGATGTGCGCGTAGTTCGAGTCGGCGAGGGTGCCGTCGATGTCGAAGAGGACTGCTGTCGTGGGTGCGTCGGCCATCCGTCCATGCTGCTCGGGAGGCCCGGATCGCCTCCCAGGGGCCGCCCGCGTCCGTCAGACGGTGATCGTCTCCCCCGCCGGCAGGATCAGGACGGGCACCGGTCCGAGACCGTCCGGCCCGAGGAAGCGCGCGGCGGACTGCTGGCCGAGCTCGCTCAGCATCGCCTCGTGGATCTGCACGGCCCGCTCCGGCGCCACCGCGCGCACGTAGTCGACGGCCTGGGCGGTGTTCGTCCACGGCCCGCTCGTCGGCAGCAGCAGGGTCGGCACCGGGACGCCGGGCTCGAGGTACGCGTCGCCCGGGTGGAACACCGCGCCGTCCACCAGGTAGCCGACGTTCGCGGTGGACGGGATGTCGGGGTGGATGACCGCGTGCTGCTCGCCGAAGACCCGGACGGAGAACGGTCCGACGGTGATCGTGTCGCCGGCGTGCACCGCTGCGACCCGCCCGTGGTGTTCGCCGAGCTGCTCGACGACCGTCTCCGGACCGCGGACGACGAGGTCCGGGTTCGCCGCGAGCCCCGCGCGCAGGGCGTCGATGTCGAAGTGGTCGGGGTGGTCGTGCGTGACGAGGACGCCCGCGGCGCCGCGGACGAGGTCGACGGCCTCGGGCGTGAACACCCCGGGGTCGATGACGAGGGTGACGCCGTCCTGCTCGAGGACGACGGTGGCGTGGTTGTACTTCGTCAACTCCATGCGCACAACTGTACAGCCGTGTTGTACTTCTGCGATCGCCCAGGAGGTGAGGAGTCGTTCAGTCAGCCCGGCGCGCGACCCGCTCGAACAGCTCGGGCAGACGGCGCAGCAGCGCACGCTCCTCGGCGTCGGTCTCCTCGCGGATCGCGTCGGCCAGCCAGTCCGTGCGCGCGTCCATGTCGCGCTGCAGTGCGGCCCGGCCGGCGTCCGTGATCCGGATGACCGACGCTCGGCGGTCGGTGTCCGACGCCGTCCGGTCGACGTACCCGAGTTCGGCCAGTTCGCCGACCGTACGGGACTGCCCCTGGTGCTTCACGCCGCGGCGGCGCGCGAGTTCCGCGATCGTCATCGGGCCCTCGCGGTGCAGGAACCCGAGGGTGGTGGTGTGCGTGGCCGGCAGCGCGTCCGCCTCGCGTCGTGCGGCACGCACGACCCGGCCGATGGACTGTCGGAGCTCCGCAGCGAGCTCGTCGATCGGGTCCATGCCCGGAACGCTACCGCGTGACGGACTGGAGGCCCGTGGCGATGTCGCCACGGGCCTCCAGTCCGTCATCGGGTTCCGCTCAGCTGCTGCGGACGTCGTCCGCCGCACCCTGCGCGTTGTCCTTGACGTCGGACGCGGCCCCCTGCGCCTCGCCCTTGACCGCCTGCGCGGCGTCCTGCGCGGTCCCCTTGAGGTCCTGCGCGTGCTCCTTCGCCACGTCGCCGAGCTGCGAGCCGACGTCCTTCGCCTGCTCCTTGACCTCGTCGACGAGCGGTGCAGCCTTGTCCTTCAGCTCACCGGCCAGCTCTTCTTCCTTCTCGGTGGTCGGCAGGAGCGACGACACCAGCCAACCGGCACCGAACGCGATGAGGCCGACGGCCAGGGGGTTGCCCTTCGCCTTCTCGACGCCCTTCTGCGCGACGTCCTTCGCCTGGCCGGTCGCGCCCGAGGCGGAACCGGAGGCGCTCGAGCGGGCCGACTGGGCCGCGCCCATCACGGACTCACGGACGTCCTGGAACCGGCCCTTCACCTTCTCGCTCTGGCGGTGGGCGATGGACGACGGGCTGACCTTGTCGGCGAGGGCGTCGACGTCGGAGCCGAGTTCGCCGCGGGTGCGCTCGATGTCGGCGCGGATCTCGTCTGGGGTGCTCATGGCTTCCTCCCGGTGTTGGGCTTGAGTGTCTCGGGGACTTCCTTGGCGGTCTCGACCGTCTGTGGGGCGCCCTTGATCTCCTTGATCTCCTTGCGCCCGCGGACGGCCAGGATCGCGGCGACGATCGCGTACACGACCGCGATGATCAGGGCGGACCAGGCGTTGCCGATCAGGTAGCCGAGGCCCCACCACGCGGCGATCGACAGGAACAGCAGGGCGAACACGGCGGTGAGTCCGGCGCCGCCGAACATCCCGCCCGCCTTGCCGGCCTTCTTCGCGGAGTCGGTCAGCTCGGCCTTCGCGAGGGCGACCTCCTGCCGGAACAGACTGGAGAGGTCACGCGACACGTCGGACAGCAGCTCACCGAGCGGTGTGGTCGCGGCGCGCTCCTCGGGCGTCGGTTCGCCCAGGGGTGTCGCGCCGGGGACGGACTGGCTCATACGCCACTCCCCGATCCGGTGGTGCCGTCGCCGGCCTCCTTCTCGTGCTTGACCTCGGTCGCGAGCGCCTTGGTCAGGCGTCCGGCGAGCAGGCCAGCACCGGCGGCGATCGCGATGAAGGTGCCGGGGCGCTTCGCGGCGAAGGTCTTCACCTCGTCGAGCAGCGAGCCCGGGTCGCGGTTCTCGAGGAACCCGGCGGCCGAGGTCGCGCGGCCCGACAGGTCGCGGACGACCTTCGAGGCGACGCCCTGCTCGTCGTCGTTCTCGGCCATGCGACCGAGCTGCTCGCCGAGGGAGCGGAGTCCGCCGGCAGCGCGCTGCTGCTGCTCGCCGGCCTGCTGCTTGAGGTTCTCGGACGCCTGGCCGTAGAGCTGCTTGGCGTGGTCGGTCGCTTCGGAGGCGACCTTCGACGCCTGCTCCTTGGCGGTGCCCGCGACGTTCGCGGCCTTCTCCTTGGCGTCGCCGGCGACGTCCTGCGCGGCACCCTTGGCCGCGTCGGCCTTGCCGGAGCCGCTGCCGGAGCCGCCGGCGCTGCCGGCGGATGCCGCGGACGGGACGGCGGGGAGCTGCTCGTCGGCCGGGACGGCGTCGAGGGGTGCGTCGAACGGCACCTCGGCGGCGCTGTCGCCGTACGGGTCGTACGTCTGGGGCGCACCGGGGTCGGTGGGTCGCGCGGCGGGGGTACCGCTGGCGTACGACGGCACCGTCACGCCGGGGGCGACCTCGTGCCCCTCGGAGGCTGCGGTGCGGTCGTGGATGGGCGTCCCGGAGTCGTTCCCGGGTGGGTTCGTGGTCATGGTCGGCCTTCCGGTTGTCGTCGTCCCCGGCGTGCACCGGGGGCGTTTCGCAACGAACGTGCGCCATGCCCTCTTGGGCCGGTCCCAGGATCACCGGGAAACGCGGTCCGGCAATCCGCACAGGTGGAAGCCGGTTGGATCGACGGATGCCCCGTGTCTCGGTCGTGATCCCCGTGCGGGACGACGCCGTGCACCTGCGCCGGTGCCTCGACGCCCTCGCGGCCCAGACCCGGCCGGCCGACGAGGTCGTCGTGGTCGACAACGGCAGCACCGACGACAGCGCGGCGATCGCCCGGGACGCCGGTGCGGTCGTGCTCACGGAGCCGGTGCGCGGGATCGCCCGAGCCTCGGCGCGCGGCTACGACCGTGCGTCCGGCGACGTCGTCGCGCGGCTCGACGCCGACTCCGTCCCACCGCCGTCCTGGATCGCCGACGCGGTCCGGTTGTTGGCCGACCCCGAGGTCGTCGCGGTCACCGGTCCGGGCCGGCCCCGGAACGGTGGCGCCGTGGTGCGCCGACTGTGGAACGCCGTGTACATGGGCCCGTACTTCGTCCTGATGTGGAGCGCGCTCGGGCACCCGCCGCTGTTCGGGTCCGCCATGGCGATGCGCCGGTCGACCTGGGCTGCGGTCGGTGGGCGAGCGCACCGCGACGACGCCGAGGTGCACGACGACGTCGACCTGAGCATGCAGCTCGACCCGGCCTGGCGGGTGGTGGCCGACCCCGTGCTCACGGTGCAGGTGTCCGCGCGACCGTTGGCGGGCCTCCCGTCCGTCTGGGTGCGGACGCGACGTGCCTTCCGCACGTTCCGCGTGAACGGCCGGCGGGCGAACCCGGTGCGCCGGTGGGCGCGACGGCTGCGATCGCAATCGCGGTCGCGGCGGTGGTGGCGCAGCCGCTGACCGACGGGGTCGGGGGACAACGAATCGGTGACGGTCTCAGCCACCGCGGCCCTCGGTCGGTACGTTCGTGAGCGACGGTCACGACCTGACGCGACCGGACGAAGGGGAACCATGCGCCACTCGATCACGCTCGCTGCCCTGCTGGCGGCGGGCCTCGCCCTGACCGGCTGCGCCCAGGCCGGACCGGCCGGACCCGCGAGCGACACCGCGACCACCGCAGCCGACCCGACGACGGCACCGAGCCCGACCGACACCACGACCGCTCCGAGCCCCACCGGCACCGGGGCCCCGAGCGACGAGACCGTCACCGTCCCGGCCAGCTGCACCGACCTGATCACACCCGGCAGGTGGGACAAGGCGTTCGCATCGGCACCGCTCAACGACCCGTCGGTCGTCGGCGACCCGATCGCGATCCCGAAGAGCTCGTTCACCCCGGCGCTGCAGGGCGACGGCAAGCGCCTGTACTGCGTGTGGCGGGAGCCACAGGCCGACATCTCGTACCTGTCCATCGCGGTCGACGCCGTCGACCCGACCGCAGCCCGCGACGCGCTCGAGCAGCTCTCGGCGAAGGGCTACGACTGCGGCGACGAGTCCGACGGGTACATGTGCCAGAAGGTCTCGAAGAACTCGCAGTACCCGGTCACGGACGGCGACACGTACTTCACGCGGGGTGACCTCGGCATCCACATCCAGCAGTCGAACATCGAGACGACCGATCTGCTCGACGACGTCGTGGCGAACGTGTTCACGGCGTAGCGCAGCGGGTCACAGGGCGGGTCGAGACCGCACGTGCGCCCGCTCACCCTGCGGCCCGTACAGGCACAGCACCTCGGTGACGGAGTCGGTCACGTTGCCCATCCAGTGCGGGGTGTGGGTGTCGAACTCGGCGACCTCACCGGGTCCGAGGTCGAGGTCGTGCTCCCCCAGCACCAACCGGAGCCGTCCGGACAGCACGTAGAGCCACTCGTAGCCCTCGTGCGTCTTGAGCGACGGTTCCCCACCCGGGGTGTTGGGCGGGAACAGCTGCTTGAACGAGCGCACCCCGCCGGTCCGCTTCGTCAGTGGCACGACGACGCGGCCGCCGTGCACCTCGGGCTTCATGTGCACGCGCGGGTCGCCGGTCTGCGGTGCGCCGACCAGGTCGTCGAGGGGCACCTGGTACGCCCGGGCGAGGGGCAGCAGCAGTTCCAGCGTGGGCTTCCGCTGCCCGGACTCGAGCCGCGACAGGGTGCTCACCGAGACCCCCGTCTGCTCGGACAGCGCGGCGAGCGTCACGTCGCGGTGGGCGCGCAGCGCGCGCAGGCGGGGGCCGACCCCGTCGACGACCTCGGCCGTCGTGCGCGGGGCGGTCGTGTCCTGGCTGCCGTGTCCCATGACGGCCATGTTGCCACACCGGCAAACTTCGTTGCTGTTCACGCTCGCCCCGCCGCATGATCAGCGCATGCCTACACACTTCGACGTCATCGTCATCGGCGGCTCGGCCGCCGGCCTCTCCGCCGCCCTCATCCTCGGCCGCTCACGGCGCTCGGTGCTCGTCGTCGACTCCGGCGAGCCCCGCAACGCCCCGGCGGCCGGCGCGCACAACTACCTCGGCCACGAGGGCGTCGCGCCCGCCGAGCTGATCCGCATCGGTCGCGACGAGGTCGCCGCCTACGGCGTCCAGGTCACGGCCGGGAGGATCGTGGCCACGTCCGCCACGACCGGTGACGGTCACGACCCGGTCGGCTTCTCGGTCACGCTGGACTCGGGCGAGGTCGTCACGGCGCGCAGGCTGGTCGTCGCCTCCGGCGCCGTGGACGTCCTGCCGGAGGTCCCGGGCCTGGCCGAGCAGTGGGGGCGCGGGGTCGTGCACTGCCCGTTCTGCCACGGGTGGGAGATCCGCGACCAGCGGATCGGGGTCCTCGTCACGACGCCGAACGGCGCGCACCACGCGCTCATGTTCCGGGCGCTGAGCGATCGGGTGACTGCGTTCCTGACCGAGCCGGCCCTGATGGACGACACCGCCCTGGCCGGTTTGGCGGCCCGTGGCATCTCGGTCATCGAGGGCCCCGTCGCCGCCGTGGTCTCCGAGGGTGACCGGCTGACCGGGGTCCGGCTCGGCGACGGGTCGTTCGTGGAGCTCGATGCCCTGGCCACGGCGAGCCGGCCCGAGGCGCGGGTGGGGTTCCTGTCCGGGCTCGGCCTCGACGCCACCGACCAGTTCATGGGCGACCACCGGTTCGCGACGGCGCTGACCGTGGACGCCGCCGGGCAGACCGCCGTGCGCGGG
This sequence comes from Curtobacterium sp. MCSS17_006, assembly GCF_003234215.1. Classification (NCBI taxonomy): domain Bacteria; kingdom Bacillati; phylum Actinomycetota; class Actinomycetes; order Micrococcales; family Microbacteriaceae; genus Curtobacterium; species Curtobacterium sp. MCSS17_006. The sequence goes on from NZ_QKSO01000022.1 coordinate 27,707, forward strand.
GTCTACGCGGCCGGCAACGTGACGGCCCCGATGGCGACGGTCATCGCGTCGGCGGCGGCCGGCACCCAGACGGGTGCGGCGGTGCACGGCGACCTGGTGCAGGCCGACCTGGCGGCGGCGCTGGCGGGGGTGAGCGCGGGCGTCGGTGCGGCCGATGTTTCGCGCTGAGCGACAGGTCGCGGGGCCGGTCGGGCGTGGAGTGTCGGTGAGCGCGAAACCCGGGCTCGGTCAGTCGACGCGGTAGCCGGCCTGTGCGGCCAGCAGCGGCGCGAGCGTGTACAGCTGGTCGGCGCCGATCGTGGCCCCGCGGAACCCCTCGAGCCGCTCGACCCGATCGAGGTCCGCTCCGCGCAGGTCCACGTGGTCGATGCGGGTGTTCGACCCCTCGGCGGCGCGGATGCTGCTGCCGTCGAACGACACCCGCAGCAGCTTCGCGTCGGCGATGTCGAGCTCGTCGATGACGCAGTCGCGGAACACCACGTCGGTGATCGTCGAGCCGCGCAGGTTCACGAACCCGAACTTCATGCCGACGAACTCGACGCCGTTCAGCCCGGAGTCGTACAGCTCCGCCGAGCCGACGCGCCCGCCGGAGACCCGGACCTCGCGCCACGTGCTGCTCGACGCCCGCAGGATCGGGGCGTCGAGCGAGTCGATGATCGAGTCACGGACCCGGAGCCCACGGAAGTCCGTGTCGTCGCCCCGGAACGTGTCGATGACGCACTCCTCGATCTCCAGGTCGGGCAGTCGCTCGCCGGCCAGGTCGAGGACGTCGATGCGCTTGCCCTCGATGCGGTCACCCGTCAGGACGTCACCGGGTGCTGGCGCCCAGTCCTCGAGGTTCGTCGGGTCGGTCAGGGTGATGCGCGGGGCGTCGGTGCCGGAGGAGCGTGCCATGCCCCCAGTCTGGCGGGGACCGCCGACCCTGCGGGTCACGACCGGGGTCGGGTGAGGACGCTGTCCAGCCGGTAGTCCTTCGCCGGGCCACGCGCTTCCCACCGCACCGTCCAGCGGTCTTCGTCGCCGTCGAAGGCACCCGTGTAGTCGTCCGGAGCGCAGGCGTGGGCGACGCTCGTGCCCCAGACCCAGTCGTGGAACACCCGACCGTCGGAGAAGTGCACGGTCCAGCCGCCGGCGGCGCGGTGCGCCACGCCGGTACTCGTCCGCCGCAGGACGAGGGTCCGGGACACGGGCGTCGTCCGGCCGTCGAAGGTCATCACGCCCGACTCGTCCCAGCGCACCTCGTCGTCACCGACCCGGGTCAGGGTGGTGGTCCCGGTGACGCTCCCCGTCGCACCGGCGCGGTGGTCGTGCACGGTGCGGTGGAGTTCCCACACCCCGAGCAGGTCCGTCGGCAGCAGCACCCGACCAGGCTAACCGCGCAGGGCCTCGGCCCGCGCGGCTCGGCGCTCGTCGTCGGTGATGACCCCGCGGGCGTGCAGCTCGTCGAGTTCGAGGAGCCGCTGTTCCGGCGAGCTCCGACGGGCACCGTGCGGGCGCCGACTGCGGACGACCGCGATGCACACGGCGACGATGACCGCGATGACGATGAGTGCCATCAGCAGGGTCCAGACGAGGTCGTAGACCGGCGGGATCAGGGGGTTCTGCACTTCTTCGGAGGCCATCATCGTCCACGCAGCGCTTCGGCTCGGGCGCTGCGGTGCTCCTCGTCGGAGATCACGCCGCGGGCGTGCAGGTCGTCGAGTTCGGCGAGCCGCTGTTCGAGTGGCTTGTCCGGTGCGAACGTGCGGCTCTGCATCGCCTGGTACGCGATGTCCTCCTGCATGGTGAGCGGGTTCTGACCGCGGTCGGCCATCCGCTTGCCGCGGTAGAGCGACAGGATGACGATCGTCAGGGTCGTGAGGATCGCCAACGCGGCGACGACCCCGAACGCGATGCCGAACCAGCCCTCGAACAGGTCGGGCATCCCTGACTCCCCCGGACCCTCGAGCTCACTGAACGCGGACCAACTGAGCACCATCGCGCTCCCCCTTCTCACAACGACGAGCGAAGCGTAGCGCGAGACGGCGAACACGAGCGGACGTTCCTTCCCAGAACGCCCGCGATGGAATGTGGAACCGGGCGTACCTGGTCAGAAGTTCCGACCCGGTACGCCCGAAATCACCCGGTACGCCCGATTCGACCAGGCAGCGCGAAGCCCACCAACCAGCGCGAGCCCCACCGGCCCCCGCCAAACCCCAGCCCGCTCAGCCGCGCAGCGGCCCCGACCCCGGAACGTTCGCACCGTCCGCAAACCCGGCCACGAGTGCACGCAGCGCTTCTTCGGAGGTGTGTCGGGCCTCCCATCCGAGCACCGACCGGGCACGGTCGGTCCGCATGATCGGCACGCCGGCGGCGATGTCGATCCACCCGGCGTCCGTCGGCTGCAACCGCAGCCGCCACGTCACCGTCACGATCCCGCGCAGCAGCCGCAGCGGGATCCGGACGGCACCGAGCATGCCGAAGGCCCGAGCCAGTCGCGGCGGGTTGAGCACGGGCGAGGCCGCGATGTTGAACGCCCCCGCTGCCCGTCGGTCGACCGCGCGCCAGTAGGCGTCGGCGACGTCGTCGGCGTGCACGGCCTGGAACACGAACGGGTACGGCAGCGGCAGCACGAGCCAGCGGATCCACCGGACGATCGACATCGGCACGAGGTGTCCGAGGAACAGCCCCCGGATCTCGGCGGCGGCGTCCCGCTGGAAGATCAGCCCCGGGCGGAGCCGGGTGACGGTCACGGAAGGGTGGTCGGCCTCGAACGCGTCCATCGCCGCTTCGTTCGCGGCCTTGTGGATCGAGTACGTCGCCGTCGGGATGCCGTCGGCGGGCCAGCTCTCGTCCACGGGGGTGCGCTTGCCGTCGACGTCCACCCCGCGGTAGGCACCGACCGACGACGCGACGACGACCTGGGGTACCTCGGCGCGCGCGACGGCCGCCAGGACGTTCGCCGTCCCGGTCACGTTCGTGCGGTGCTGCGCGAGGATGTCGTGTGTCGGCTGGAGGGCCCACGCCAGGTGGACGACGGCGTCGGCACCCTGGAACACGGCGGCGAGCTGGTCCACGGCGTCCGCGGCACCGACGTCGACGGCGTGCCAGACGGCGGCGTCGTACGGCTCCGCGCGCAGGTCCGGCAGCCGCCGGGCGACGCCGACGATCTGGACGTCGGCGGCGGCATGGCCGGCGCCGTCACGGCCAGCGCCGTCACGGCCGGCATCCCCGTCGCCGTCGGCGCGCACGGCCGCGAGCCGACGGAGCACCGCCGTCCCCACGTTGCCGGTCGCACCGACGACGACGATGCGCATCAGGCTGCGGCCATCGCGGGGTCGAGCACGACCTTGACGCAGTCGTCCTGCTTCTTCTGGAAGACCTCGTACATGTGCGGGGCATCCTCGAGCGAGACGCGGTGTGTGGTCAGGTCGAGCGTGCCGAGCGGGTCCGACGGGTCGGAGACGAGCGGCATGATGTCGTCGATCCAGCGCTTCACGTTGCACTGGCCCTCGCGGATGGTGATCTGCTTGTCGAACAGCGTCATCATCGGCATCGGGTCGGCCATGCCGCCGTAGACACCGCTCAGCGAGACCGTGCCGCCGCGGCGGACCAGGTCGATGGCCGCGTGCACGGCCGCCAGGCGGTCGACACCGGCGGTCTCGATCGCCTTCTGTGCGAGCTTGTCGGGCAGCAGGCCGGCGGCGCGCTGGGCGAAGCCCGCCATCGGGTTGCCGTGGGCCTCCATGCCGACGGCGTCGACGACCCCGTCGGGGCCACGGCCGTCGGTCAGGTCGACGAGCTCGGGCACCAGGTCCTTCGTCAGGTCGAACACCTCGGCACCGTGCTTCGCCCCGAGGTCACGGCGGACCTGCTCGGGGTCGACGGCGAGCACGCGGTAGCCGAGGTGCTTGCCGATGCGGGCGGCGAACTGGCCGACCGGGCCGAGGCCGAGCACGGCGAGCGTGCCGCCCTCGGGCACCTGGGCGTACTGCACGGCCTGCCACGCGGTCGGCAGGATGTCGCTCAGGAACAGCCAGCGGTCGTCGGGGGTGCCGTCGTCCGGCACGACGATGGGGCCGTAGTCGGCGTGCGGCACGCGCAGGTACTCGGCCTGGCCACCGGGGACCTGGCCGTACATCTTCGTGTAGCCGAACAGCGAGGCACCGGTGCCGTACTCGGTCACCTGGGTGGTCTCGCACTGCGACTGCAGGCCGTGCTGGCACATCCAGCAGTGGCCGCAGGAGATGTTGAAGGGGATGACGACCCGGTCGCCGACCTTCAGGTTCGTGACGCCGGATCCGACCTCTTCCACGATGCCCATCGGCTCGTGGCCGAGGACGTCGCCACGGTCGATGTACGGGCCGAGCACGCGGTACAGGTGCAGGTCGGAGCCGCAGATCGCCGTGGAGGTGATCCGCACGATCGCGTCGGTCGGCTCCTGGATGGTCGGGTCGGGGACGGTCTCGACGGACACCTTCTCGGTGCCCTGGTAGGTCAGTGCGCGCACGTTGCGTTCCTCTCGTGGTCGCTTCGAGCCTGCCTGGAGGCACGACTCGCGTTCCCCTCCTCGGTACGCGCCCGCCCCGTGGACGCTCCCAGCCCCGCGTCCCCTCGCGCACGTCGGCGCGGGTGGGCAGCGGTGGTCGCGACCTCAGGCGAGGACGGCCGCCAGGACCCGCTCGTGCTCGTCGCGACCGCCCGGTCCGGCACTGCCGGCGAGCATGATGAGCGCCTTCCACAGCGCCCATCCCCGGGCGCGCGCCCACGTGTCGTCGTCCGGGTCGACGGCCTGCCGGAACACTCGTCGCGCCGGGCCGTCCAGCATCGTCCACGCGAGCGCGAGGTCGCACGCCGGGTCCCCCACGCCGCAGGTGCCGAAGTCGATCACCGCGCAGAGACTCCCGGTGTCGTCGACGAGCAGGTTGCCCGGGGCGACGTCTCCGTGGAACCAGACGGCCGGCCCATCCCACCGGCTGGCGAGGGCCTCGGCCCAGACCACTTCGCACGCGCCGCGGTCAACGACGGAGCCGCTGCCGCTGCCGCTGCCGCTGCCGAGCGCGTCGAGCGCCGCCCGCACCTCGGCGTCGTACACGGACGGGTGCTCCCCGCGGTGGAACGAGTGCGCGCCGGCGGTGGGGCCGCCCGTCGCCGGGACGCTCCGGAGCTGCCGGAGCACGGCACCGACCTCCGCCGCGAAGCGCTCGTGGTCGAGGTCGTCGACCTGCACGGCCGGCGTCCCCTCGAGCCACCGCAGCACGGACCACGGGAACGGGTAGCCCTGGCCCGGTTCCCCGAGCGCCACGGGCTCCGGCACGGCGACGTCCAGCCGACGGGCGAGGTACGGCAGGACGTCCTGCTCCTTCTCGACCGCGGGCACGTAGCCGGCCGCGCTCGGCAGCCGCACCGACAGGGCCTCCCCGAGCCGGTAGGTGCGGTTGTCCCAGCCCTGGTGGTCGACCTCGCGCACGGGCAGGTCGGCCCAGTCGGGGAACTGCTCCGCGACGAGTCGTTCGACGAGTCCGGCGTCGATCCGGGGCACCTCGGTGTGCATGCCCGCAGCCTAGGCGTCGGACCGGGCCAGCGGTGGGGCCGGTGCGCGCGGGCGGCCAGCGGCGGGGCGGACTCGCACCGGGCCTCCCGGCCGTCGCCTCAGGCGGGTTCTGCCAGGGCGAGCAAGGCGTCGCGCGCGACCGCGAGCTCCCGCTCGTCCAGGTAGGGCGGCATGCCGACCGCGGCCGCGAGGCCCTCGGCCGCGTGCCGGACCACCAGTGCGCGGTCCTCGGGCAGGCCGTCGCGTGCGAACAGCGTCCGCCAGTGCTCGGCGTCGGCGGCGACGGCCGCGGCGATCCCCGGGACGGCCATCAGACCGGGCCAGTGCGACGACGGTGCGAACAGGTCCATCGCCTGCTCGCTGCCGCCGCAGAGCGTCCGGACGTAGGCGCGCAGGACCTTGCCCGGTCGGTTTTCGGCGAGGTCCACGTGCTGCATGACCTCGTCCGTGAACGCGGCCAACCCGTGCTCGACGACCGCGAGCAGGAGTTCGTCCTTCGACGGGAAGTGGTGCAGCAGCCCGCTCTTCGAGACGCCGGCTTCGGTCGCGATCTCGGCGACGCTCACCCGCGTCCCGCGCTCGGCGAGCAATCGGCGTGCGGACTCGAGCACGGCCTGCCGCGTGCGCTCGCGGTCGCGGGAGCCGTCGGTGCCGGTGCCGGGGCCCGTGCTGCGGTCAGTGGTCATGCGGTCCATCCTGCCGGTTCGGGATGACCCGGAGCGCGACCACGGCGGCGACCGCGAGCAGCACCGCGGCGCAGACGGAGGCGAGTTGCATGCCACCGGTGAACGCCTCACGGGCGTGCTCGAGCACCGGCGACCCCGGTTGCAGTACCTGGCTCGCCGACGCCAGCGACTCCCGGACCCGGTCCGCGACCCCCGCACCCAGGCTGTCGCCCGTGAGGTCGAGGTTCGACCGGTAGAACGCGGTCTGCAGCGACCCGAGCACCGCGATGCCGAGCGCGACGCCGAGCTCGTACCCGGTCTCCGAGATCGCCGAGGCGGCGCCCGCACGCTCCCGCGGAGCCGCGGCGACGACCGCGTCCGTCGCCAGCGTCATCGACACCCCGACGCCGAGGCCGACCACGGCGAGCGCGATGGCGATCCCCCAGTACGTCGGCAGCCCCTCGGCGAAGGCGAGTCCGGCCATGCCGACCGCGGCGACCGCCAGCCCGAGGCCGATGGAGCGACCGGGGCCGACGCGACGGGAGAGCAGGCCGATCACGGCGATGACCGCGATGGACGCCAGGGTGGCCGGCAGCTCCGCGGCTCCGGCGAGCAGCGGGGTGAACCCGCGCACCAGCTGCAGGTACTGCGAGAAGAAGAACAGCAGACCGCTCAGCGCGAAGACGGACAGCGAGTTCGCGACCACCGCACCGGAGAACGCCGGGATCCGGAACAGCTGCAGGTCGATGAGCGGCGTGGTCAGGCGTTTCTGCCGCCGGACGAACCACCAGCCCGACGCGAGCCCGAGCAACGCGGTCGCCGGCACCGTCCAGTCGAACCCGTGCCCGGCGACGTGCTTCACGGCGTAGACCAGCGGCACGATCGCGAGCACCGAGAGCACCGCGGAGAGCAGGTCGATCGGGGTCCGGGCGCCGCCGCGGGACTCCGGCAGCAGGGACGCCCCGGCGACGACGATCACCGCGATGACGGGGATGTTGATGAGGAACACCGATCCCCACCAGAAGTGTTCCAGCAGCGCCCCGCCGACGAGTGGTCCGGCCGCGGCGCCACCGGTCGCGCCCGCGGACCACACCGCGATGGCGGTGGTGCGCTGCCGCGGGTCGCGGAAGATCGTGCGCACCAGCGACAGCGTCGAGGGCATCAGGGTGGCGCCGGCGACGCCGAGGAGTGCCCGTGCGGCGATGAGCAGCTCCGGGCTCGAGGCGAAGGCCGCAGCGGCCGATGCCAGTCCGAACGCGACGGAGCCGAGGAGCAGCAGGCGCTTCCGACCGATCCGATCGGCGACGTTGCCCATCGTGACGAGCAGTCCGGCGAGTGCGAACGAGTAGACGTCGCCGATCCAGAGCACCTGGGTCGCGGTCGGGTCGAGGTCGGCGGTCAGGGACGGCACCGCCAGGGCCAGCACGGTGCCGTCGATCGCCAGGAGCACCACGGCCAGGGTGAGGACGCCGAGGGACGCCCACTCACGGACGGAGGCGCGGTGGGTCGGGGTGGTGCTGGTCGTGGTCATCGGTCGACCGTAACCGACCACATGGTCGGTTGGGCAGACTGCACAGTCGGTTCACAGCACAGCGCCGCTCGGTCAGCCCCGCAGCCGGTCACGCTCCCCTGGCGGCAGGTGCTCGGTCGCGGTCCGGCGGGCGGCCGGGCTGAGGAACCGGCCGCTCTGCTCGAGGAACGCCACGAGCGCCGATTCGGACGCCCGCTTCCCCGTGTCGCGCAGGACCAACCCGAGCGCCGACTGCACCGTCTCGCTGCGCTCCCGCACCAGGCGTCCGGCGATCCCGAGGGGCACCTCGGCGTCGCCCTGCTTCACGAACGCCAGGGTCGCCACGACCGCGATCCGCCGGACCATCGCCACGTCGGACTTCGCCAGCGCGAACAGCGGGCCGGTCGAGGCGCCCAGCAACGGTGCGCCGACGAGTTCCTCGGCGGCCAGGTCGACGAGCACCGGGTCCTCGAACCGTTCGGCCTTCGCCGCCGACAGGTACTCGTCGGTGAGCTCCGGGTCCGGGTGCGCCCGCATCGCCTGCACGAGCAGCAGGACGGCGACGAGCTTCGCGCCGTCGTCCTCGCTCCAGAGCAGCGCCGAGCGCTCCCCCTCGTCGAGGTCGTGGAACTGCCGCGCGACCCTGCGGGCCGCGGCCACGTCACCGGTGGTGCGGGCGAACGCCGCCAGCACGGCCTCCGCGTCGCGCCCTGCCTGGAGGCCCGTCACGCGACCTCCCCGTCGCTCGCGTCGTTCTGTGGTGCCCTCCGACGTCCGCGGCTGAGCACGATGACCGCGACGACCACCAGGAACGCCGCGAACAACCAGGTGCCCACCTGCGGGTCCACCAGGCGCGCCAGCACGGCACCACCCGGAGAGCACACGGCGGCGGTGATGCCGACCGTCAGGCCGACCCGCAGGTCGACCGCACGGCGCCGCAGGTTCGCGACCGTCCCGGACACCGACGTCGGCACCATCGTGAGCAGCGACGTGCCCTTCGCCAGCAGGTCGCCGGCACCGAGCACGACCTCGAGCCCCGGCACGATGACGACCCCGCCGCCGACGCCGACGAGCCCGGACAGCACGCCCGACAGCAGCCCGAGCAACAGCAGGACGATCGCTTCGACGACCCCGAAGTGCACCTCCCCACCGCGGGTCGGCACCGTGGTGAACAGCGACACGAGCACGACGGCGATGAACCCGACGAAGATCCACGGCAGCGCGCGGAGCGGCAGGGCCCGGAGGAGCCGGGCACCGATCGGGGCGCCGATGACGCTGCCGACCGCCAGGGTCAGGGCCGCGAGCCAGTGCACCTCGCCCTGCACGGCGTAGGTGACCGCGCCGACGACGGCCGCGGGGGCGATCGCCACGAGCGAGGTCGCCGAGGCCCGACGCTGGTCCATCTGCGCGAAGGCCATGAGCGCGGGCACCACGATGACCCCACCGCCGATGCCGAACAGCCCGGACAGCACGCCCGCCAGGGCCCCGATCGCCACCAACACGAGCACCGTTCCGCCGCGCTTCCTCATCCCGCTCAGGCTATCCGCGCCGCGGGCGAGCCCTCGCACCGTGCGAGGTCACCCGCACTTGGAGTGCAGAAATGGTCGGGTGCCCGAAGGCGACCCGACCATTTCTGCTCACGAAGCGAACGTCAGCTCGCGAATCGCTGAGTAGCTTCCCGAATCGCTGCAGCGTGCAGGTAGATGTCGTCGAGGTTCTCGATCGGGTGCTTCGTCTCGACCTTGTTCTCGTCGAACAGCCCGAGGTACTTCTGCTTCTTGCCGTTGAACCAGAGACGCGCGATGGGCTTGCGGTTGTTGTCGTCGAGCAGGACGGCGAAGTACGACTTCTGGTCGCGGTGGGCGATGCGGTCCGGCTTGACCTCGCTGCAGGCGATCGCCTTGACGATCTGGTAGCCCTCGAGTTCCTCGAGCGTGGTCTCGATTTCGGTGTCGCGATCGAGGTCGTCCTCAGCCACCGCCGCGCTCGTCATCGCCTCAGCCGGGGCTTCGGCGCCGACCGGAACACTGTACGAAGCGCCGAGCGCCGTCTTCAACCGATCGTTGACCTGCTCGTTCAGGAACTGCTTCGATGCCTTCGCGACCAGCGTCGTGAACTGGGTACGGGCCTCCTGGGTGAAGCGACCGTCGTAGACGCGCGTGGTGAAGAGACGCACGAAGTCCTCTTCCGGCTCACGGAACTGCGCAGCGATGGCTCGCTTGATGGACCCGACGTACTTCAGCTCCTCGGCGGCACTGATGACCGAGTCCAGGTCGAAGACGTCCTTGGTCAGCTTGCTGAGCTCCGGCAGCAACGTCTCGTCGATGTCGGCGAGATCGAGGACGAGGAAAGGACGGTCGTCCATCTTGTTCGGCGCATCGAGGTCCGTGTAGAAGTTGTAGACCTCACCGTTCGTGAGCACCGCGATGCGGGCGTTCGTGACGGAGAAGTACCGGAACAGCTGCGAAGCATGCTCGATCTTCAGCGGCTCAGTCGACTTCTTGCACTCGATGAGGATCTGCACCTCGCCGTCGCGCATGATCGCGTAGTCGACCTTCTCGCCGCGCTTCACACCCACGTCCGCAGTGAACTCGGGCACGACCTCCAGCGGGTTGAACACGTCGTAGCCGAGGATCGTCGAGATGAACGGCATGACGAACGCGTTCTTCGTCGCTTCTTCGGTCTGGATGGCCTCGCGCTGGTTCTGAACCTTCGTCGCCAGTGCAGCGAGACGCTCTTCGAACTCCATCGTTTCTCCCCTGTGGTCGTTTGCAACGCTAGTTGACGACCCGTCACCAATCGACTGAATGCCCCTCCCCCGTTCGCGGGGCCTAAGCCAACGTACTAGATGCGGAACATCAGGAGTGTCCGAGGAGTCAGGAGACGCTGAGCGCCGGCTCGCCCTCGTGCACGAGCTGGTGCACCCGCTGGTACGAGACGCCGAGGACCACCGCGATGTCCCGCAGCGTCAGGCCGTCGTCCTTCAGTGAGACAGCGATCGCCCTGCGGAGCGAGAGCGCGCGGGCCTCCTTCACCTCGGCCTCGGCGCGCAGCGCGGTGGCCTCTTCGAGCGAGCGCGCCAGGGCTGGTTCGAGCTCGGCACGGATGACCACGGTGACGTCGTCCTGATCGACCTCGGCGACGAAGGCGATCGCTTCACGCTGGGCATCGGCAGCGAGGTCGAGCCGACGGACCTGCGAGATCGCGCCGGGGAACTGGTCGTTCTGCACGATCCACCAGTTGCCCTCGCGATGCGCACGTGACGTGTAGGTCATCGCCACCACCCCTTCCCGAGCTCCTGCTCGAACTGCTTGAAGAACGCCCGAGCGGTGCCGTCGGCGATCTCGGAGTGCCGTCCGACGGTGCTCCGAGTCGACCCGACGACGATGCCGGTGTGGTTCGTGAGCTCCACTTCGCGGTACTCGAGGCCGGCCGCACGCGCCGCGATCCTGATGCGCTTGAGCACGGCTTGACGTTTCACAGCCTATGTCTACTGCCCTTGATCCATCAAGGCAAGCGAGATAGACAGGCCGGTATGTCGCCGCCCTCGCACCGTGCGAGGTGGCCCGCACTTGGAGTGCAGAAATGGTCGGGTGCCCGAAGGCGACCCGACCATTTCTGCTCACGAAGCGAACGCCGAACCCCGCCCCGCCCGCCCCGCGCGCGTCCCC
>NZ_QKSO01000023.1:0-37294 GCF_003234215.1 Curtobacterium sp. MCSS17_006
CGCCCGCCCCGCGCGCGTCCCCCGCCTCAGCGGAAGTGCATGTTCTTCAGCGGGTCGACGAGGGTGCCGTTCCGCCGCGTCTCGACGTGCACGTGCGGCCCCGTCGACTGCCCGGTGTTGCCGGACTTCGCGATCTCGGTGCCGAGCTTCACGATCTGCCCCTGCTTCACCTCGATCTTGCTGAGGTGCGCGACCAGCACCGCCGTCATGCCGTAGGTCACGACGATGTAGTTGCCGTAGGCCGCGTCGTTCGCGATGGTCTTGGTGACCGTCCCGGTCCCGGAGCCGTACACGGCCGTCCCCACCGGCACCGGGGCGTCGGTGCCCTGGTGGTAGCGCGGCACGTGCCCGGCGCCGCGGTCGTCGCCGTACCGGCCGGTGATCTTCGTGCCGTTGACGGGCCAGGCCAGGCCGGTGACCGGTCGGCTCGACCAGACCCGGGTGTCCTTCGCGCCGTAGAGCACGACGTTGCCGTCGACCTGGACGAGCAGGTTGCCCGACCCGGCGGTGCTGGTGCGCGAGCTCCAGAGCGCGACCTTCTTGCGCGAGGCGTCACGGGTCCAGATGACGAAGTTGCCCTTGGCCTGCAGCTCCGCCCAGGCGCCCGGGTGTCCGCCGGTGCGCGACTGCCAGACGACCCGACCGCTGACCTTCTGCACCAGGTTGCCGTCGGTGCGCATGTTGAGGATGCGCGTGTTCGAGGTGTCGGATCGCAGCACGGTGCCGCCCAGGATGGTGTTCCCCGACGGGACGCGGTCCTGGTAGCCGTTCCAGCTCACGACCACGGTCTTGCCGGCGAGCAGCGCCATCGTGCCGTCGGCGCGCACCTTCAGCGCGGTCGAGTTCACGGTGCCGGCGGAGGCCCAGCGGGCCACACGCTTGCCGTTCTTCGTGATGTCGAGGGCGCGGTTCTTGCCGACCACGGCGATCGCGCCGGAGTTGCCGGCGGTGTTCGACGCCCACAGCACACGGTTGCCGATGCCGTACTCGACCAGGTTGCCGTCGCCCTGCATGATGAGCTTGAACTGGCCGTTCGGCGACGTGACCTGGTCGCCGGGCAGGATCTTGGTGCCGGCCGGGGCCGAGCCGACCCAGACCGCAGAGGCCGCTGCCGGTTCGGCTGTCGCCACGAGCGCCCCCGCCGCCAGGGCCAGTGCCGTCACGGCGCCGGCGATGCGTGGGAGTCGGCGCGCACGTGCGACGGTCGACGGAGTGGTGGTCATGGATCCCCTGCCCTGGAACCGACCGTGCGAGCGCGCGGTCGTTCGGCGCTCGCCCTGCACGAGTCGCCGAACGATGTTCGCTTTTCTGCGCGGGGTGCACAACCCCTTGGACGGGGGGTGTACAGCACGGGAGTGTTCGCCGCGGGACAGGATGGGACCATGTCGACGCCGAACCCCGCCTTCGTCCCGCCCGCAGCGCAGACCACCCGTCCGGACCTGCGGGGCACGTTCGGGATGGCGGCCTCGACGCACTGGATCGCGACGGCGACCGCCCAGTCGGTGCTCGAGCGCGGCGGCAACGCCTTCGACGCGGCTGTCGCCGGGGCCTTCGTCCTGCAGGTCGTGGAGCCCCACCTGAACGGCCCCGGGGGCGACCTGACGGCGGTCTTCGCGACGGCAGCCAACCCCGTGCCGACGGTGCTGGTCGGTCAGGGCCCCGCCCCCGAGGGCGCGACCCCGGAGCACTACCGCGCCGAGGGCCTCGACCTGGTCCCCGGCTCCGGCGCGCTGGCCGCGACCGTCCCCGGCGCGGTCGACGCCTGGCTGCTCCTGCTCCGCGACCACGGCACGTGGGAGCTGGCCGACGTCCTCGCCCCCGCGATCGGGTACGCCCGCGACGGACACCCGGTCGCACCTGCGGTGGTCCGGACGATCACCGCCGTGCGCGGCCTGTTCGAGCAGCACTGGCCCACCTCCGCCACACAGTGGATGCCGGGAGGCACGGTGCCGGTCCCCGGAGACCTGGTGCGCAACGAGGCACTCGCTGCAGTGCTCGACCGGCTGGTCGAGGCCGGTGCCGGTGCCGGCAGCCGGACCGGCCGCATCGATGCGGCCCGGTCCGAGTGGGCGGAGGGACACGTCGCCGAGGCGATCGACCGGTTCGTCCGCGAACCGCACCGGCACGCGTCGGGCACCGACCACGCCGGGGTCATCCGGGCGTCCGACCTGGCGGCGTTCCGGGCGTCGTACGAGCCCGCGACGACCGCCGAGTTCCGCGGCTGCACGATCGCCAAGACCGGACCGTGGGGCCAGGGTCCGGCGCTGCTCCAGACACTGCGGCTGCTCGAACCGCTCGACGACGCCCTGCTCGACCCGTCGACCGAGCTCGGCGCGCACACGATCGTCGAGGCGCAGAAGCTCGCCCTCGCCGACCGCGAGGCGTTCTACGGCGACGGCGAGGTCCCGATGGACGTCCTGCTCTCCGACGCCTACGCCGACGAGCGCCGCGCACTGATCGGCGAGCGGGCCTCGGCGGAGCTCCGACCCGGCACGATCGCCGGGGCCGAGCACGCGCTGCCGCCGATCCGCACCTCGTACGACTCCGCCGGGTCGGTCGGGGTGGGCGAACCGACCGTGCAGGTCGCCCGCGAGGCAGAAGCCGACACCGAGGTCCCGCCCGCCGCTCCGCTCGAGGACCGCGGCGAACCGTTCGTCACCCCCGACGGCGAGACCCGCGGCGACACGTGCCACATCGACGTCGTGGACCGCTGGGGCAACATCGTCAGCGCGACCCCGTCCGGTGGCTGGCTGCAGTCGTCACCGACGATCCCCGAGCTCGGGTTCTGCCTCGGCACCCGCCTGCAGATGACCTGGCTCGAACCGGGCACGGCCTCGACCCTGCGGCCCGGCGAGCGCCCCCGCACCACGCTGACCCCGACCCTGGTGCTCCGCGACGGGCAGCCCGTCGCCGCGCTCGGTTCCCCCGGCGGTGACCAGCAGGACCAGTGGCAGCTGCTGTTCCTGCTGCGCTGGATCGTCGGCGGCTACTCCCCGCAGCAGGCCATCGACGCACCGGCGCTGCACACCACGTCCTTCCCGGGGTCGTTCTGGCCGCGCACGTGGGAGCCCGCCGGACTGGTCGTCGAGGACCGCCTGGGTGAGGAGGTCATCGAGGCGCTCGAGGCCCGCGGACACGTCATGACCCGCGGCGGTGACTGGAGCCTGGGCCGACTGTCGTGCGTCACCCGTGACCCGGACACCGGGATCCTCGGCGCTGCCGCGAACCCCCGCGGCGCGCAGGGCTACGCCGCGGGGCGCTGACCGGCGCCCGTTCCTTCCCAGAACACCCGCACTGGAAAGTGGAATCGGGCGTACCTGGTCAGAACTTCCGACCAGGTACGCCCGATCCCGCCAGGTACGCCCGATTCCACCAGGTACGCCCGATTCGACCAGGTACGCCCGATTCCGCCAGGTACGCCCGGTTCAGAGCGTCGGGACGACCACCGCGCGACCCGAGAGTTCCCCGGCCTCGAGCTTCCGGTACGCCTCGAGCGCGTCGGACAGCGCGTAGCGCTCGACGTCGGGGACGATCTGCCCGGCGCGGTACATCGCGACGACCTCGTGCAGGTCCTCGATGGTGCCCCAGTAGGTGTTCGTGATCGTCGACTCGTACGGCGTCGCGAAGAAGTTCCACTCGGTGGTGCCGCCGGCGATCCCGACGACGGTGAACCGCCCGCCGACCGCCATCGAGGCCTGCGCGACCTTGATCGTGGGGGTGGCACCGACGAAGTCGAAGGCAGCGTCGACGCCGCGCCCGCCGGTGATCTCGCGGATGCGCTCCGCCTGGTCCGGGCCGCCGGGGACGGTGATCGCGCCCCGGGCTGCAGCGCGGTCCATCGCGTCCTGCTTCATGTCGGTCGCGATGACCGTGGCACCGGTGAGCGCCGTGAGGATCTGCACGGCGATCTGCCCGAGGCCACCGAGCCCGACGACGAGCGCGAAGCGACCGCCACCAGCCAGGTTCGGCAGGGAGTTCTTGATCGCGTGGTACGGCGTGAGCGCGGCGTCGCTGAGCGGTGCGGCGGCGACCGGGTCGGCGTCGCCGAGCGGCACGAGGTTCCGCGCCGGGACGCTCACGTACTCCGCCATGCCGCCGTCGCGCCCGAGGCCGATCCCCATGTAGGGGTTCGTCGCGGCGTTCTCGCAGTAGGTGTCCTGCCCCTTCGAGCAGTACGAGCAGTGCCCGCAGCCGACCGGCCCGTAGACCAGGTAGGCGTCGCCCTCGGCGAAGCCGGTGACCCCGTCCCCGACGGCCTCGACCCAGCCGGAGTTCTCGTGGCCGAGCACGAACGCGGGCGCCTGGGCTCCCGGCTGCCCCTGCTGGAACTCGCGGTAGACGGCGACGTCCGAGTGGCAGGCACCGGCGCCGGCGACCTTGAGCAGGACCTCACCGGGCCCCGGTGCGGGCTTCGGGACCTCGGTCAGGGACGGGAAGGTCTGGTACTGCTCGAACACGACGGCGCGCATGGGGTTCTCCTTTGATCGCCCTTCACGCTACACCTGTCGTCGAGGACGACATGTGTCGCCCAGTTGCCTCGGGACCACGCCCTCCCGCGAACAGTCCGCGGTCGAACCGTGCCCCACCGGGACGCGACGACCGCGCCACCATGACACCCAGCACGACCGCACCGAGCGGTCCGGTGAACACGAGGAGCAGGATCCACAGCCCGGTGTGGTCCCGGTCGTGCAGTCGCCGCACGAGCAGCGACCACCGGGGCACGATGGTCAGGATCGTCGGGACGAGCAGCACCAGGTCCCACGCGTCCGGCCGGAGCTCGCGGTCGCCGGTCCCCCAACCGAACCACCCGTCCTGCCCGCGGTCGATCAGGTCGAACGAGACCCGCGGTGACGGGACGACCCCGAACGGGTCGACGTACATCTCCCATCGCCCTCCGGTCCCGTGCACGCCGACGACCCAGAGCGCGACCCCGACCAGCGCGAGCTCGAGCGCGATCACCCACCAGAACTCCGAGCGACTCGCCCGCCCGTGGAACCGCCACCCCTGCGTCCAGAACCGGAGCCAGGCGACCACCGGGTTCGTCACGTCGGCCGGCCCCTGCTCGAGTACGGACTCGCGGAAGCCTGTCATGTCACTGTCCCCCATGTGCCAGATCGTAGGGCAGACCTGCGTCTTCGCCGTGAGCCCGTTGCGAGAACGGTCGTTCTCCGATTGACTCAGGGGCGGTGGTCCCGTTCGGGGCCGCTCCCCCACACGAAAGGAGCGGGCATGCCCACTCGCACCGCACGCACCGCCTGGAACGGCGGCCTCGAGGACGGTTCCGGCCAGGTCGAACTCTCGAGCTCGAAGGTCGGCACGTACGACGTCTCGTTCCCGAAGCGCACCGCCGAGGACGCCGGGGGCACCACGAGCCCCGAGGAGCTCATCGCCGCCGCCCACTCGGCCTGCTACGCCATGCAGTTCTCCGCGGTCCTCGGCGAGGCCGGCGGCACGGTCGAGGCCCTCGACGTCAAGGCCGACGTCTCGCTCGGCCCGGACCCGGCCGGCGGCTTCCGCCTCACCGGCATCGTCCTGACCGTCAGCGGCGAGGTCTCCGGCATCGACGAGGCGGCCTTCCTCAAGGCCGCCGAGGACGCCAAGGCGACCTGCCCCGTCAGCAAGGCGCTGACCGGCGTCGAGATCACGCTGCACGCGACCTTCGAGCAGTAGCGAACGCAGCGCAGTAGGCGCGGGACGCAGGAGCGTCACCACCTGACGGACGGGAGGCCCGTGGCGACCCCGCCACGGGCCTCCCGTCCGTCGTCCACCTACGCTGGGTGCCGTGCCCCGCTTCCTCGCCACCCCGACCCTCGTCGCCCTCTGGCTCGGCCTGCTGGCCGTCGTCGTCGGGATCGTGTTCGTGCTGACGACTCCGCCGTCGTCCTTCGGGTGGTTCGCGTACGCCCCGCTGTCCGACTACGCGTTCGTCGCCAATGGCCGACCGTGGCAGCTGACCGTCGGACCGGTCCTCGTGCTGGTGGGCGCGGTCGTCGCGGCCTTCGCCCTCGGTCGTCTGAGCACGCGCCGCCGGGGCTGATCCGAAGGCGTCCAGCGGACGTCCGGACTCGGCCGCCGTCGACTGGCACCATGGCGTGATGGCCGAGCAGCACCCCCCGGGCCCGCACAAGCCGGGCCGCCCGCCCCGGCCACGACGCCGCAGTCTCGCGCAGCACGACCTGCGCGACGCACGAGCCCGCCTGCGCGGGACGATCTACGAGCACGTCGAGCCCGACGCCAAGGGGCGCGACCAGTACACGGCGACCCAGATCGTCGACTTCTGCCTCGACCTGGCCGAGGTGATGCTCGCCTCCGGTGCCGACACCCGCAGTGTCGAGACGGCCGTCGTCGCGGTCTCGACGAAGTGGAACCTCGCGCCGCTCGACCTCGACTTCTCCGGCAGCTCGGTGACGATCCAGTACGCTCCGGCCGACGTCCCGCCGCTCGTCAAGGTCCGCACCGTGCGGTCGGACGGCTCCGACCTCGACAAGCTCGCGCGGGCGAACCAGATCGTCGACGACCTGATCCACGACGACCGCGACATGACCTCGGCGGTGAGCGCCCTGGTCGCCGTCCTGCGACTCCCGCCGCGGTGGCCGATGTGGCTGTCCGACGTCGGCCTGTCGATCCTCGGCATCTCGATCGCCGTGCAGGCCGGAGGCGGGTGGCGCGCGGGACTCGGGGCGTTCGTGCTGATGCTCGGGATCATCGTCTCCGGGCGCTGGCTGACCGACCGCGGGTACCCGCAGTTCTTCGTGTCCGGGGCGCAGGGCGCGGTGGCGTCGGCGATCGGCACGCTGGCCATCTGGGCCGGGGTGCTGAACGCGAACGGTGCGGCGACGATGGTGGCGGCGCTCGTGGTGCTCCTGCTGCCGCACCCGTCCCTGGTGACCTGGGCGCAGGACGCCATCTCGGGGTTCCGGGCGATGGCCGTGGCCCGGGCGTTCTACATCGGGCTGGTCATCGCGGCGATCGTGGTCGGGGTACCGGCCGGGATCGCGATGACGCACTGGCTGCGGATCGAGGTCGACCCGTCCGGCATCGTGACGCAGACCCTGCCGCTCTGGGCGTCGCTGTCGCTGACCGTGGTGTCGGCGGGCGCGAACTGCTTCGTGCAGCAGGCGAGCGCACGGGTGATCCCGGTCGCCGTGGTGTTCTCGGTCGCCGCCGGTGCCGCGCTGTGGGCGCTGCGGCAGGCCGGGCTGCCGCTCCTCGGGGCGACGTTCCTGGCGGCGGTGCTGCTCGGGGTGCTCTCGACCTACGCGGCCGTCCGGATGCGCACGGCCGTGGCGGCGATCGCGGTGCCGGCGTTCTGCGGGGCGCTGCTCCCCGGTGTCGCGGTGTCGAACGCCCTGCTGAACTTCATGTCCGGGTCGTCGAGCGCGGCGCTCGACTTCGTGGCGGCGGTGTCGGTGGCGCTGGGGATCGGCGCGGGACTCGTGCTCGGCGGCCTGTTCGCGACACCCGGTGCCCGTCGAGCGCTCCGCCGGACGCGTCGGGTCGTCGTGCACTCGGTCCACAACGACACCACGGCGCTGCGTGTCATCCGTGACACCGGGTACGACCCCGGCGACGGGTCGGTGCCCCGCGGGTCGCGCTCGAACGGCGCTTCGTGAGCGGCGCGGCCGGCACCGCTCCGTCAGGCGCTTCGTGAGCAGAAGAGGTCGGGTGCGATGTACGCACCCGACCTCTTCTGCTCACCGAGTGGGTCCGCCGCGCTCAGCCGGCGTCGGAGACCGCGCTCGACACCGCGGTCGGAGCGTCGTACTCGCCGTCCGGGATCGCGCGGAGCGCCTCGAGGACGTCGTCCGGCGCCCCCTCCTGCTCCGCGGTGGAGACCACGTCGTCCTTCGACGCCGGGTAGTCGATGCCGCTCAGGTACTTCTGGACCTGGATGGGGTTCGGTGCTGCCATGTCGGTTCCTTCCGTCAGGTTGCGACTCCCTGGAGTACCCGCGGGAGCCTGCACGACGACGGAGGAACGCGCTCCGCGGACGAACCCCGGTCAGATCTCCCAGCTGCCCGAGTCGTCGTCGTCCCACATCGCCAGACGGCGGGCGGCCTGCGGCTCGTACCGCTCCATCCAGCCGCGCTCGAGCCGGGCGACCGCGCGGTCGAACGCCGCCACCAGGTCGAGCTCGGCGCGCAGCAGGGCCTGCAGCTGCAGTCCCTCGTACAGGGCGATGAGCTGCTCGGCACCGCGGCGGGGGTCCATCGTGTGCGGGGCACGGCCGATCGCGACGTCGTGCTCCAGGCCGCGCTTGATCTGCGCGAAGAAGAGCTGGTACCGCGACCGCAGGTAGGTCGCCATCGGGTGCGCCGGGTTGCCCGCGACGGACAGCAGGGCGACGAGCAGGCGCATCAGGGCCGGGTCCTCGGCGTTCGAGGCGACGATGGCGCGGAGCAGGTCCACGGTCGAGCCGTCACCGACCTCGTGCGTGACCTCGTCCATCCGGGCACCGTTCCAGCGGTCCAGTGCGGCGAGGACCAGGCCGTCCCACGACGGGAAGTGCTGCTCCAGCTCGGCGACGCTGATGCCCATCCGCTCGGCGACCTGCACGGGCCGGGCCTCGTGGAAGGGGACGTCCCGGAGCAGGTCGACGGTGGCACCCACGATCGTGATCCGCAGGTGCAGCGTTGCCGCCGCGGCCGCAGCGGCCTGCGTGTCGGCGCTGGTGTGTTCGAGCATCGTGCCCTCCGTCGTCCCCGGACGTCCTGTCCGTGTCACCCCGGGTCCGGGGCACGTCCATCCAAACGCAGAACGGGGGACACCAGCATCCCCGGTACGGGTGTCGGCACAAGGGGGGACAGACCCCGACGTCGAGCCGGTTCGCGGCCGTCCGTGCGACCATGCGGGCATGACCCCGAACGACCCCACAGCCCAGGGACTCGCGACCATGGCCTCGACCGGCTTCGAGTTCGGCGGCGACCCCGAGCAGGTGGCGCACGACGTCCGGGCCATGTGGGAGCAGCTCGGACGGCCCGCCGGTGCGTTCGAGGCGGCGGCTCGAGCCATCGCCGCGCTGCCCCAGCGCCCCGAGGTGCCGATCGCCGACCAGGCCCGCCGTCGCGCGTTCGAGCGGGCGATCGGCCTCAACCCCGTCGAGGTCGAGCTGGTCGCCGCGATGTCGGCGCGCGAGCTCCTCGAGCGGATGGCGCGCTCCGTCAGCTGCTGACGCGACCAGGCGCCGGAGGCCGGACCACACGGACGACGGGAGGCGCGGTACCCACCGGCACCGCGCCTCCCGTCAGAGCCCCGTCGTGAACCGGCGCCCTACGGCGTCGGCATCCCACCGTCGACGTGCAGCGTCTCGCCGACGACGTACGACGACTCACCGCTGGCCAGGAACACGTAGGCCGGCGCGAGCTCGGCCGGCTGGCCCCAGCGGCCCAGGTAGGTCTGCTCGCCCGCGCTCGGCAGCGCCTCCGGCGGCTGACCGCCGGCCGGCTGCAGCGGCGTCCAGATCGGGCCCGGAGCGACCGCGTTGACGCGGATCCCCTTCGGCGCGAGCTGCGCGGCCAGGCCCTTCGCCATGTTGTTCACGGTCGCCTTCGTGGCCGCGTAGTGCACCAGGTGCGGCGACGGGGCGTACGCCTGGATCGACGTCGTGTTGATGATCGTGGAGCCGGGCTGCAGGTG
Source organism: Curtobacterium sp. MCSS17_006 (assembly GCF_003234215.1). Taxonomy (NCBI): domain Bacteria; kingdom Bacillati; phylum Actinomycetota; class Actinomycetes; order Micrococcales; family Microbacteriaceae; genus Curtobacterium; species Curtobacterium sp. MCSS17_006. The sequence goes on from NZ_QKSO01000023.1 coordinate 9,637, forward strand.
CGGCACGGCGGCCTTCGTGATCCGGAACGTCGCGTAGGCGTTCGTCTTGAAGGTCTCGTCGAACTCCTCGTCGGAGATCTTCGTGATGTCGTCGACGTTCTGCTGCTTGCCGGCGTTGTTCACCAGGATGTCGAGGCCACCGAGCTGCTCGACCGCGTCGGCGACGAGCTGCTCGCAGACCTCGAGCGAGGTGATGTCGCCCGGCAAGGCGACGGCCTTGCGTCCGGCGGCCTCGATGAGCCCGACGATGCGGTCGGCGTCCTCCTGCTCCTCGGGCAGGTACGAGATCGCGACGTCCGCACCCTCACGGGCGTAGGCGATGGCCACGGCGGCACCGATGCCGGAGTCGCCACCGGTGACGAGCGCCTTGCGGCCGGTCAGACGACCCGAGCCGCGGTAGGTGTCCTCACCGTGGTCGGCGGGGACGTTCTGCGCCATCTCCGCGTCGGTGCCGGCACCCTCGAGGTACTGCTCGTCGGGCTTCTTGTCGGCGTACATCTTCGTGGGGTCCTGCATCACGTACTGGTCAGGCCCGGTCTGGTCGTTCTGCTGGTCCGTCATGCCGCCGACGGTACGCAGGGGGTCGCTGCGGGCCGTCCAGGAGGCTGTCCCCCGTTGCGCGGAGCGGCCTGCGTCCGCCGGCCGCACCACTCCAGGGCCGCAGGTGCGTGATCCTCGTTTGTCACGGTCCGGTGACGGGCAGGCTCCGATTCGGTAACACCTGTCGTTCTGTTCCGATCGAGGCCCTACCGTCGAACGGTGACTCCTCGGACCCTGCTGGCGCTCGGCGCCGCCGTGCTGGCCTTCTCGGCCGGTGCGCTCGCGTTCGACGGCACCGCCGGGCTCGGGGCAGACGTGGCAGTGGCCGCCGAGACCTCGCACGACGCCGCTCCGGTGCACGTGACGAAGGCGGAACTCCGACGTGTGGACTCGATCGAGCTCGACGCCGAGGCCCTGGTGCTCCGGGACGGCGACGACACCGTGGTCGAGTCCTCGATGCGCGACTCCGGTCTGACCGTGAGCGTCCTGAACCGTCTGCTCGGCACACCGTCCCGCACGCAGACGGCCGAGGGTGACGGCGGGGCGTGCTTCCCCGCGGGCACCACCTACACCTGGGGCGGCGCCATCCGCGTCGCAGCGCTGACGACCGACGCGGCGGCCGGCAACGCCGTCGAGATCCGGGTGCTGCGCGACTCGGTCCGCAGCGTGCTCGGCCGGCAGATCGAGCTGACCGGCCCCGGCGGTGTCCGGGTGGGCGACGACATCGAGGACGAGATCGCCGACGCTCCCGGTTCGGAGCGGGTGTCCTACGGCTCGGACGACTCGCGCGCCTGGCAGCTCCTGCTCCGCGAGGGGTGGGCCGACCGGCACGACGACGAGTCGAGCGAGCACTCCGACGACGCCGGCACCAACGGGGTCTCCGCCCTGACGAACGAGACGACCGTCACGGTGCTCGGTTCGCCGATGCCCGTCCACGCGCAGCGGAGCTGCTGACAGCTCCTGGCCTGTCCGGGGCGTCAGACCCGCAGTGTCGCGATCACCGGGAAGTGGTCGCTGGCGAACCAGGTCTCGGGGCCGTCGTGGTCGATCACGACGCGGTCCACGGCGCTGACGTCGCGGGTGAGCACCCAGTCGATCCGCTCGCCCGAGTCGACCGGCGGCTGCCAGTCGTTGAACGTGGCGGTGCGGTCGGCGGGGTCTCCCGCGGCGAGCCACGCGTCGGCGAACCCGGCCTCGGCGAACACCCGCGAGGCCGTCCCGCTGCCCGCGGGTTCGTTGCAGTCCCCCGCGAACACGACCGGGCCGGTGGTGCCCGCCAGTCGTTCGGCGATGAGCGCGGCACTCCGGCCCCGGACCTCGTCACCGTGCGCACCGGGCTCGTGGTCCAGGTGCGTGGTGAGCAACGTGAACGCGGGTCCCTCGGCGTCGAGGAACCGGGCGTGGTTCGCGATCCGCGGGTACAGGCTGCCCCAGGTGTTCGAGACGGGTTCGTCCGGGGTGTCCGACAGCCAGAACGACCCCTCGTCGGACGGCCGGAACCGGTCGCGGCGGTAGAAGACGGACGCGTGTTCGCCGGCGTCACCGCCCTCGCGCCCCTGTCCGACGTCGGCGTGGTCCGGCAGGCCGGCACGCAGGTCGTCCATCTGGTGCGCGAAGGCCTCCTGCACGCACAGCAGGTCGGGGTCGTGCCGGCGGATCAGGTCGAGCACGACCGGCAGGCGGGCCGGCCAGTCGTGCGCGGGGTCCGGGTTCTTGATGTTGTAGGTCATCAGGACGATCGGGCGTGCGGCGCTGGTCACACCGTGAACCTACCGACCGGTTGCCCGGCGGGTTCCCATCAGTTGATGCAGGTGCCCTCGGTGCCGTAGTTGTGCACGTCGGTCGACTTGGGCGTCGGCTCCTTCGCGGGCTTCTTCGTCGGCTTCGTGCCGGTGCTCGAACCGCCGGTCGACGGCGTCGAGGCGCCGGCGCTCGGCTCGGTCGCGACCGGCTTCGCGGTCTTGCCGTCGGTGCCGAGCACGAGCGTGACACCGGTGACCGCACTGGTGCGGACGGCGACGGCACCGGGCACCACGGATGCGATGGCCTTCGCCTGCGACTCCTGACCGGCGGGGTACTGCACCTGGGTGGTCTTCGTCGTCGCGGACGAGCCGGCCGGGGCGACCTGGAAGCCGCGGGCGGTCAGGACCTGCCCCGCAGCCGTCGCGGCGCCCTCGACCCCGCTGCCGTTCAGCACCGTGACCGAGGTGTTCGCCGGCTGTGCGCGGCCGGCCTTCGTGTACGCCTCGGGTTCGCCGACCAGGCCCTGCACGAACGCGGGCAGGCCGACGGTGTCGACCTCGACGATCGACAGGGCGGAGCCGTTCACGTAGATGGTCGGCGTGCCGAGCGTCGGGATCGTGGCGGACTGGATGTTGCCGGGCCGCAGGTTGCGCATCTGTGACGCCAGGTCGATGAGGTCGGTGTCGGTCTGGATCGATCCGCCGACGGCCTTGAGGATGTTCCCCATCTTCACCGGGTTGAGCAGCGTCCCCGCCGACGTGACCTTCCGGGCCTCCTGCGACAGGAAGTACTGCTGGCGGACGTTGCGGTCCAGGTCACCGTTCGGCAGGCCGTGGCGCTGTCGCACGAAGGACAGCGCCTCCTTCGCGTTGAGCGAGGACTTGCCCGCCGGCAGGTCGACGCCGGAGTACGGGTCGCTGGTGGCCTGGTTGAGGCAGACGTCGACCGGGCCGAGTTCCTTGACGACCTGGTAGAAGCCGAGCAGTGAGACGCGGACGTAGTGGTCGATCTGCAGGCCGCTCAGGTTCTCGATCGTCTTGATGAGCATCTTCGCACCGCCGGTGTCGCCACCGCCGTTGAGCGTGCCGTAGTAGAAGGCGCTGTTGAGCTTGCCCTTGCCGACGTCCGGGATGTCGACGTACGAGTCACGGGGGAACGAGATCATCGTCGCCTGGCTGCCGTCGGCGTTGATGTGCAGGACGATCATCGTGTCGGTGTTCGTCGCACCGCCGTCCGACGTCGTGCTCAGTTCCGCCATCTGCTCGGGGGTGGCGTTCTCCGGCCGGTGGTCGTCCCCGACGAGCAGGATGTTCTGCGCCTTGCCGTCGACGTCGTCCTTCGTGTCCTTCTTGCCGGTGATCGCGTTGACGATCGTGACGCCGTCGGACAGCTGGTTGTACGCGTACCCCGCGTACCCGACGCCCAGCAGGAGGGCCATCGTGAGCACCCCCGCGACGGCCGGGAACACGACGCCCGCCCGACGCTTCTGGCGCCCGTGGCGCGGCGTCGCGGCACCGCGGTGTGCGGGCTCGGTCGTCTGCTCGGGTTCGTTGCTCACCGGGAAACCATAACCGCCGCGCGGGGAACGGACATGGGATGCGCCTGGAAGGTCACCCCGTACTCGCCGTCACCCCGTGACGGACTGGAGGCCCGTGGCGGCGTCCCCACGGGCCTCCAGTCCGTCTCCTGGTCGCGCTAGTCGCGCGACGGGAGCAGGTGGATCGCCTCCATGGCGAGTTCGGCAGCGATGGGGTCCTTCGCGACGACGGCGTCCTTGAGCTTCGTCAGCTCGGGCAGGATCACGTCGGCCGGCAGGAGCTCGGCGAGCTCCGGTACGCGGAGCTTGAAGGAGAGCCCGTCCGTGGTCGAGTTGCAGAGCTGCACGAGCGACGGGTTGCCGCACGCGTCCGCCCACATCGAGTAGATGCCGGCTCCGTCGCGCGCGACCTGGTCCTGCTCGTCGGCGCTCACCCGCGCGTGCACGTCGTCGAGCATCTTCACGATCTTCTTGCGCTGCGCGTCCGTGAACCGGGGTACCGCGAGCCGCACGACGCCGCCGTAGATCACGCCGAGGGTGCGGTACGCGTCGAGGAGTTCCTCCTTCGTCGGCGCCGCGACGCGGGTGTAGCGGTTCGGCGCCATCTCGATGAGGCCGGCCCGGGCGAGCTCGGCGAGGGCCTCGCGGATCGGGGTGCGGGAGACCCCGAGCCAGGCGATCAGGTCGTCGTCGTTGAGCCGTTCCCCGGGCTCGAGCGTGCCGTCCATGATGGCGTCGCGGATCTTGTCCTGCACCGTGTCACGGAGGAGCTTGCGCTCGGCAGCGGGCTGCGTCGAGGGAACTGGCATGGACCCAGCGTGTCACATGTCAGGGTTCGTGCGCGAGAGGCGCGACGGCCACCAGGCGCGGTGCCCGAGGTCGTAGGCCAGCGCCGGGACGAGCAGCGAACGGACCACGATCGTGTCGAGCAGCACGCCGAACGCGACGACGAACGCGATCTGCACGAGGAACAGGATCGGGATCACGCCGAGGGCGGCGAACGTGGCGGCGAGCACGACGCCCGCCGAGGTGATCACCCCGCCGGTCACGCCGAGTCCGCGCAGGACGCCCTCGCGTGGACCGTGCCGCAGCGCCTCCTCGCGCACTCGTGTCATGAGGAAGATGTTGTAGTCGACGCCGAGTGCCACCAGGAACACGAACGAGTACAGCGGCACGCTCGGGTCCGCGCCCGGGAAGTGGAACACGTGGTCGAAGACGAGCGCTCCGACACCGAGGGCCGCCGCGAAGGACACGATCACGCTGCCGATCAGCACGAGCGGCGCGACGATGCTGCGGAGCAGGAGCATCAGGATCAGCAGGATCACGACGAGCACCACGGGGATGATCAGGGTGCGGTCACGGATGCCGGTGTCGTTCGTGTCGACCGCCGTCGCGGTGACGCCACCGACGATCGCTCCCGGGTCGACCCGTTCGACGGCGGTGCGGAGGTCGCGGACGGTCTGCTCGGCGGCGTCCGAGTCGGCGGCGTCGGACAGCGTCGCCTCGAGCAGGACGTCACCGCGGGAGACGGTCGGCGTGCCGCTGCCGGCGGCGTCCCCGGTCACGGGGACGGTCCCGGCGGGGCTGTCCTTCGCCGCGGCGACGACACCGTCGACCCCGTCCACCGCGGTGATCGCGTCGACGAGCTGGTCAAGGTCGCGCTCCGCGCCGATGACCTGCGCGGGGCTGCCCGAGCCGCCCGGGAAGTGGTCGGCCAGCACGTCCTGACCGTCACGGGCCTGCGACGACCCGATGATCAGGTCGCTCTGCGGCACCCCGTCCGCCTTGAGTCCGAACAGGCCGGCACCCATCGCGAGCAGGCCGACCGTGCAGACGATCCACACCACCCGGGACCGACGGGCGACGAGCCGGCCGACGCGCGCCCAGATGCCGCGGGCGTCCGGACCGGTGAGCACGGGGTGGGCGCTGCCGAATACGGGACGCAGCGGCCAGAACGCCGCGCGGCGGAACGCGAGCAGCAGCGCGGGCAGGAGCGTCAGGGCGGCGAGCAGGCTGAACGCGATGCCGATGGCCGCGACGGGGCCGAGCGCCTTGTTCGAGTTGAGGTCGGAGAGCAGCAGGCAGAGCACCCCGACGATCACCGTGCCTCCCGAGGCCAGGATCGGCTCGAGGCTCCCCCGCAGGGCGGCCTTCGTCGCGTCCCAGCCGGTGCGGTGGTCGCGCAGCGCCTCGCGGAAGCGCGAGGTGTAGAGGAGCGCGTAGTCCGTCGCCGCGCCGATCACCAGGATCGACAGGATGCCCTGCACCTGCCCGTTGACCGTCACGATGTCGGCCTTGGCGAGCCACCAGACCACGAGGATCGAGGCGCACAGGGCGAACGTGGCGGTCCCGAGCACGAGGACGGGCAGCAGGGGTGATCGGTAGACTATGATCAGGATCACGAACACCGCGGCGAGCGCCACCCCGAGCAGCAGCCCGTCGATGCCGGCGAAGGCCTCGGTCAGGTCCGCGGTGAACCCGGCCGGGCCGGTGACGTAGCCGCTCACCCCGGACGGCAGTGCGTCGTCGACGTCGGCCCGGATGGCCTCGACCGCGTCCCCGGTCTCGGCGTCCTGCGTGAGCGTGGCGACGATCTCGACCGCGTCGCCGTCCTCGCTCGGGATCACCGGGCTGACGGCATCGACGTCGGCGCGGTCGGACAGCGTCGTGGCGAGTGTCTTCGCGTCGGCGAGGTCGGTCGACGTCATGCCGCCGTCGCGCTCGAGGACGATGATCGCGGGCGCCCCCGACTCGTCGCGGAACTCGGAGGACCGCTCCTGCACCTTCGTGGCGTCGGACGAGGCGGGCAGGAACGAGGTCTGGTCGTTGGTGGAGACCTCGGAGATCTTGCCGAAGAAGGGACCGCCGACCGAGGCGATGCCGAGCCAGACCACGATGACGAGCGCAGGGAGGACGATGCGGAGGAAGCGGGACACGTCGGTGAGCGTACACCGATCGTCAGCATGCTGATTACTTGACGGTCGAGCGCTCCCGACGACCATAGAATCACGGCATGCAGGACACGAGCGAGCAGTGGCCCCTCGGGCGCCTGCTGTCCGCGGCTGCACGGTCCGTCGAGCGGGACTGGGACGAACGGCTCCGCGCCATCGGGCTCTCGCACGCCGCGGTCGTCGCGATCGACATCCTCATCCGGACCGGTCCGACCGGCGCGGACACCATCGCCCGAACGGCCCGGGTCCAGCCGCAGACGATGTCCCGCACGCTCGAGCGGATGGAGCGGGACGGTCTGGTCGAGCGCGCCCCGCACCCCGCCGATCGTCGGCGCCGCGTCGTGAGCGTGACACCTGCCGGCCGGTCAGCGTGGGAGACCGCGCGGCACATCGAGCGCGAGGTCCTGCCGGAGGACGCGGCGCTCCGATCGGCGCTGGGCGAAGTGCTCAGCAAGGCGCAGTCCGAGTGAAACACTGTTCCTGAAATACCACATGCGATAAGATCCCGTGGTCGGTCCGTGCCGACCTGACCACAGGAGCCCGCATGTCCGAACGCCGAGCCGCCCGCGCGGCCGTTGCACACGCTCACCACGCCGCCAGCAGCAGACGGCGGCGGCGGCGGCCGTTCCTCGTCGCGCTGATCACGACGCTCGGCTCGCTCGTCGGCGTCGCCCTGGTCGTCGCCGTCGTCGCGAGTGCGTTCGTCGGCGGTCTCGCTCGGAGCTTCGACGCCGGGCGCGAGACCATCACGAACCCGTTCCCGAGCGGTACCCGACCGACGCCGACGGCAGGCGAGAACGTCCTGCTCATCGGTTCCGACTCCCGGGCGCAGGGCAACCCCGATGGCGGCCCTTCGACGTCCGGCGGGCGCTCGGACACCCTGATGCTGGCGCACGTGCCCGCCGATCGCCAGCACGTCTACCTGATGTCGATCATGCGGGACTCCTGGGTCGAGGTCCCCGGGCACGGGCGCGCCAAGATGAACGCCGCGTACGCCTGGGGCGGGGTACCCCTGACCGTGCAGACCGTCGAGCATCTCCTGGACGTCCGGGTCGACCACGTCGCCGAGATCGACTTCACCGGGTTCGAGGACATGACCGATGCCCTCGGCGGAGTGACCGTGTCCTCCCCGCAGGCCTTCTCGACCGCCCACCACGACTTCGTGGCGGGGACGAACCGCCTCGACGGCGCCGACGCACTCGCCTTCGTGCGGGAGCGCCACGCCTTCGCCGACGCCGACCACACCCGGGTCCGCAACCAGCAGGCGTTCATGCGCGGCGTCGTGGACGGGCTGCTGTCCCGCGGCACGGTCACCAACCCCGGGCGCATCCAGGACTTCGTCGCCGCGACCAGTGAGCACCTGTCGGTCGACGCGGGGTTCACGTTCGCTCGGATGGCGGAACTCGGGTGGTCGCTCCGCGCGGTCCGGGCCGACGACCTCGTGACCTTCACGGTGCCGACGGCGGGCTCCGGGACGTCACCGGACGGACAGTCGATCGTGACGCTGAACCAGCTCGCGGTCGGGTCCCTGTCCCAGGCGCTCCGGTCCGACGACGTCGCCGGCTGGCTCGCCGACAACCCGCAGTAGCCCGGCGCCTCACGCACGACGACGCCCCACGACTCGAGGTCGTGGGGCGTCGTCGTGTTCGGTCTGCGGAGAGATCAGGCGGGGAGCTGGAGCTCCTGGCCGGCGTAGATCAGGTTCGCGTCGTCGATGGTCGACGTGTTCGCGGCCCAGAGCTGCTTCCAGCCGCCCTCGATCCCGAGCTTCGTCGCGATCGTGTCGAGCGTGTCACCCGAGGCGATCGTGTAGGTCTTGCCGCTCGTCTTGACCGGGGCCGGCTTGCTCGGCGTCGTCGCTGCCGGGGCGGGCGTCGACTCGGTCGTGCTCGGCGCGGCCGGCTGCGGGGCGGCCTGCTCGGCAGGAGCCGGTGCCGGAGCAGCGGGCTGCGGGGCGGCCTGCTGTGCGGGCGCCGGAGCCGGTGCGGGGGCCGGAGCCGCCGCGGCGGGCGCTGCACCGCTGGTGCCGCTCAGCCCGAGCTGGGCGGAGCAGGCGGGCCATGCGCCCCAGCCCTGCGAGGCGAGGACACGCTCGGCGACGGCGATCTGGGCCTCGCGGCTGGCGGAGGCGGGGTTACCCGCGCCACCGTTGGCCTGCCAGGTGCCGAGGTTGAACTGCAGGCCGCCGTAGTAGCCGTTGCCGGTGTTGATGGCCCAGTTGCCGCCGGACTCGCACTGCGCGAGCTGGTCCCAGGTCGAACCGGACGCTGCGTTCGCGGGGGTTGCCGCGAGGCCGACACCGGTCGCGGCGATGCCGGCGAACGCCAGGCCACCGACGATGGTGCGGGTACGGGAAAGCTTCTTCATGTGATTGCTCCACCGGGGTCACGAGCCGCATCTGTTGCGGAATCCACTGCCCACCCCGACCGATCGCGGTCAGTTGTGGGGGTGCGCCACCGGGGGCAGTGGTCATCGGGCCGGCGGCACCTCGGTCGGCAACCATAGGAAACTCTTGACCGTTATCAAACCGAGACAAACGGTTCTACCCGTGCATGCTATGTACCCCACCCCAGAACCTGAACGGCTCGATGCCCATGGCCATGGTGATCGAGGCGTACCCGGGTACGTGTCCTTGGCAATTCCCTGGCAATGCCGATCGGCGGTCGGGATCAGGCCCGCGTGAGCAGGGTCACGGCCTCGAGGTGACCGGTCTGCGGGAACATGTCGAGCACCCTGGCCCGGCGCAGCCGGAACGACGGCATGCGTGCCAGGTCCTTCGCCAGGGTCACCGGGTTGCAGCTCGAGTAGACGACGTGCTGGACGTCCGACTCCTCGAGCCAGGTCGACAACCGCTCCCCGATCCCGCGACGCGGAGGGTTCACGACGACGAGCTCGGGCACCGCGTCCGGACGGGCCCGGAGGGCGTGCTCGGTCGCGTCGTCGGCGGCGAACCGGAGGCCTTCGAGGCCGGTCTCACGAGCGGACTGCTTCGCGGAGCGGATCGCCTCGGCGCTCGTCTCGATGCCGGTCACCACGCGGCCGGGACGGGCAGCGTGCAGCGCGAACCCGCCGACGCCGCAGTACAGGTCCCACATCGACGCCGGGTCGAGCTCGTCGATCCAGGCCGTCGCCTGCGCGTACAGCTCGGTCGCGACGCCGGTGTTCGTCTGGAAGAAGCTCTGCGGCCGCAGGTGCATCGTGATCCCGCCGAGCCGCATCGGCAGGGTCTCCTGCTCGGTCAGCACGATCTCGCGGTCGCCCTCGGTGACGGCCTTGTGCTCGGGCAGCAGGTTGGCGGTCACCACGACCGCGTTCGGCAGTGCGGCACGCAGGGCGTCGAGGTGTTGGCGGAGCCGCGGGAGCTGCCCCTCGGAACGCAGCACGAACCGGATCATCAGCTCGCCGTCGGGCGACTCGGTGACCAGGACGTACTTGAGCTCACCCCGGCGCGCGGCGACGTCGTACGGGATCAGCCCGGCGGTCGAGACGAACTCGGCCAGCACGGGCAACGCGTGCCGGATGCCGGGCGTGCAGATCCCGCAGTGCCGCAGGTCCACCCCGCGCTGCCGGTGGTCGAGGATGCCGACGGTGGGGTGCTGGACGGTCCCACCCACGACCATCTTCGCCTTGTTCCGGTACCCCGACTCCGGGCTCGTGATCGCGGGCGACCAGGAGACCGCTCCGGGGCCCCCGGCGGCCTCGACCGCGGCGTGCAGGAGCTCGCGCGTGCGGAGTTCCTTGTCGAGGACCTGGTCGGCGTAGGGCTGGCCCATGAGCGTGCACGACCGGCACACCCCGCGGTCGAAGTAGTCGCACTGCATGGCCGAGTCAGGATACGGCAGCGTCCCGCGTCGTCGTGGCGATCCGGTACACGGACGTCGTCGCGGTCAGGAAGAGGGTCGTGCCGTCGTCGCCACCGAAGCACAGGTTCGACGTGACCTCCGGCACGGCGACCGCACCGATCCGGGCACCCGTCGGGTCGAACACGACGACGCCGCGGTGCGAGGACGACCAGACGTTGCCGTGCACGTCGACCCGGATGCCGTCCGGCGCACCCTCTCCGGGCTCGAGCCGCGCGAACACCCGGCCGTTCTTCAGCAGGTCGCCTCGGCGGTCGTAGGCGCGGATGACCGGCTCGTCGCCCGACGAACTCGCGATGTACAGCACCCGCTCGTCCGGGTCGAAGGCCAGGCCGTTCGGCTCGTCCAGGTCGGTCGCCACTGGTCGCAGGTCCTCGCCCGCCGGGCCGCACCGGAACACCCAGTGGTCGCCGTACTCACGCACGCCCGGGTGTCCCTCGCGCGGCTGGGTGATGCCGTAGGCGGGGTCGGTGAACCAGACGCCGCCGTCCCGCGCGATCACCACGTCGTTCGGGGAGTTGAACCGGCCCCCGTTCCACACGTCGACGATCGGCGTGACGACGCCGTCGCGGTCCCGCTCGACCCGACGCAGCCCGTGCGAGCACTGCACGACGCTGCCGTCCCGGTCGAGCGTCCGGCCGTTGGTGAACTCGACAGCGTCCGCGTACACCGAGGTCTCCCCCGAGTCCGCGTGCCACTGCAGGATCCGGTCGCCCGGGATGTCGGACCACCGCAGCGTGCGCGTCGACGGGATCCAGCAAGGCCCCTCGGCCCAGGTGCTGCCGGTGGCGATGCGCTCGAGCGCGGCGGGGTCCGGTACGAGGTCGTCGAGCAGCACGGGTTCTCCTTCGAACGGGGTGCTCAGCCTACGTTCGTCAGGCCGCGGCCGCAGCCTCGCTCCGGCGTCGCACGGCCTTCTCGATTGCGGAGATCGCGAGGCCGAGCAGGATCGACGCCACGACCGCGAGGGTCGTGACGAGGAAGGGCTGCTCGCGGCTCCAGCGCCCGGTGGCCGAGGCGATGCCGACGCAGTACGCGGCCCACACGACGTCGGCGAGCACACAGCTGAGCAGGAACCGACGGAGGTCGAGCCCGCTGTCGGCGCCGACCAGGTTCGTCGTCAACCGGCCCATCGGGATGAAGCGTCCGAGCACCGCGATGCGTCCGGGAGCGGCACGGTAGCGGCCGTCGATGGCGTCCCGGGCCGCGCGGACCTTCGGACGCGCGAACCACGACCTCGAGCCGAGGTCGACCGACCGCGCCAGGTGGTAGAGCCCGAGGTCGCCGAGGACCATCCCGATCGACGCCGCGACGACGAGGAAGAGGACCGGGAGGAGACCGCCGTCACCGCCCACCAGGAGCGTGCCGATCGCGACGACGAGTGCCTGGCTGGGCAGGAAGACCGCGACGCTGCCCACGGCGAGCACGAGGCCGACCACGAAGAACGCCCACGGGGTGCCGACGAGCTGGACGACCAGGTCCTGTGCTGCGTCCACGACTCACCCTCCACGGGCGCCGGAGGGGCGCGCCGGGGTCCATCCTCGCAGGTCCGGCGCGCCCCGCTCACGTGCGGTCGACGATCGCCCGCATGATCGAGGCCGCGTCGTCCGGGCGGCCGTCGAGGACGGCGTCGGCGAGTGCCAGGTGGAGGCCGACGTCGTGGAGGTCCGGGCGGATGCCCACGCGCTCGCGCAGTACCTGGCCGACGACCTGGTGCAGGCGTCGGTACAGGGCGTTGCCGGACAGGTCGAGCACGAGCGCGTGGAACCGCACGTCCGCGGCCACGAAGTCGAGGCGGTCGTCGCGGGTCGCGGCGGCGGCGAGCTCGTCCGCGGTGGCGCGGAGGGCCTCCCGTCGGTCCGCGCACTCGTCGAGCGCCGCTCGCCGGGCTGCTGCGGCAGCGGCGGCGGGTTCGACCGCCGCGCGCAGCTCGCGGAGTTCGACCGCGACCCGGTCGCCGTCCGGACCACGCAGACGCCACCGCACCACACGCGGGTCCAGGACGTCCCACTCCCGCACGTCGAGGACGGTCACGCCGACCCGGCGCCGCGCGGTGAGCAGGCCGAGGGCGACGAGGACGCGGACGGCCTCGCGGACGATGCTGCGACTGGCGCCCGTCCAGGTCACCAGGTCGTCGACGCTCCGGCGACTGCCCACGGCGACCGCACCGGAGACGACGGCGGCACCGACCTGGTCGAGGACCCGTTCGAAGGTGCTCGTCACCGCTGCGAGACCGGCGACAGCACGAGCTCGTCGATGCGCACGTGCGCCGGCGACCCGAGCACGAAGGCGACCGTCCGCCCGATGTCCTCCGGTTGGAGCATGCGCTGCCGCGCGGCCGCGTCGGGGACCTCGGGCCGCTGGTCGAGGAAGTCCGTCGCGACGTCACCCGGGCACAGGTGGGTGGCACGCACGCCGTGCTCGGCTTCCTGCTGGTTGAGCGTCCCGACGACCGACGCGAGCGCGGACTTGCTCGCCGAGTACGCGACACCCGCCCCGGGCTGGAAGGACCACCCGGCGTACGACGACACGACGACGACCACGCCGCCGGCCGCGCGGAGTGCCGGCAGCGCGGCGTCCACCAGCGAGACGACGGCGGTGAGGTTCGTGTCCACGATCGCGCGGAAGTCGGTCAGCGACTGGTCGTCCCACCGGCGCCTCGGGGCGTTGAGCCCGGCCGCCAGCACGAGCCCGTCGAGCCGCCCGTGCCGGTCGAGCACGGTGTCCCGCGCGGCGGTGACGGCGTCGGGCTCGTTCGCGTCGAGGGGCAGGACGTCCGCGGTTCCCCCGGCGTCGCGGATGGTGCGTGCGACCTGCTCGAGCCGCTCGGCACGGCGCCCGCTGAGGACCACGGTCCAGCCGTCCCGCGCCGCCGCCTCGGCGCTCGCGGCCCCCATGCCGCTGCCCCCACCCGTGACCCAGAGCACACGCTGATCCGTCATGCTCGAATAGTATGCCTATTCAAGGCACCGACGACGGGAGCAACGATGCACCTCGACCTGACCGACCGCGTGGTGGTCGTGACCGGCGCAGCGCGCGGGATCGGCCGCACGCTCGCCGACCGCTTCGTCAGCGAGGGGAGCCGCGTCGTCGCGCTCGACCTGACCTTCGAGCCGGACTTCCCGCTCGACCACGTCGTGTGCAACGTCGCCGACCCGCAGTCGGTGCGCGACGCCGTGGACGAGGTCGTCCGGCGGCACGGCACGATCGACGTGCTGGTGAACAACGCCGGCATCAACGTCACGGGCACGGTCGCCGAACTGGAGTGGGACGCCTGGCGCCGCTGCATGGACGTCAACCTCGGCGGCACGTTCCTGATGAGCCAGGCCGTGGCTCCGGTGATGCAGGCCGCCGGGCGCGGTCGGATCATCAACGCCGCATCGTTCGCGGCGATCGTGCCCAGCGTCGGGAGCGCGGCCTACGCGGCGTCGAAGGCAGCCGTCGTCTCGTTCACCCGGGTCCTGGCGTCGGAGCTCGGCCCGTGGGGGATCACCGTGAACGCCTACGCACCGGGCATGGTGCCGACGGCGATGAACGGCTTCGCGACGATGCCGGCCGAGGCGCAGGACCGCCTGCTCGACACGCTGTCGCTCCGCCGGTGGGAGACCGCGGACGACGTCGCCGACCTGCTCGTCTTCGTGGCGAGCGACGCTTCCGGGTACATCACCGGCACCCTGCTCGACGTCTCCGGCGGCAAGCTCGCGACCCAGATCCCCGCTCGCGCGCACGGCCGGACCTGAGCGGACTGCTGTCCGGCCGCACAGGTTCTCCACATGGCCCTCTCCGTAGGCTGTGAAAGCCCAGTGAGCCGGACTGCAGCCCGACCCCGAGGAGGTGCCCGATGGTCCTCGTCCTCGTCGCGTTCGCGATCGTCGCCCTGATCGTCCCCGCCCTGACCCCCGTCCTCGGCCGCCGCGCGTTCTACGTGGCGGCCCTCGCCCCCGCCGCGGCGGCGGTGCTGACGATCGCCCAGACCGACGCCGCCCTGCACGGCAGCGTCGTCGAACGGCACCAGTGGGTCCCCCAGCTCGACCTCGACGTCACGCTGCGGATGGACGCCCTGTCGTGGGTGCTCGCCCTCGTGGTGTCGATCGTCGGCGCGTTGGTGCTGGTCTACTGCGCCTCGTACTTCGAGCGGGACGAACCCGGGCTCGGTCGGTTCGCCGGGGTCCTGACCGCCTTCGCCGGCTCGATGTACGGCCTCGTGATCGCCGACGACGTCATCGTCCTGTTCGTCCTGTGGGAGGCCACGACGGTCTTCTCCTACCTGCTCATCGGGCACGACGCCGCGAAGCGTGCCAGTCGTGCCGCCGCCATGCAGGCGCTCGTGGTCACCACCGCGGGTGGTCTGGCGATGCTCGCGGGCCTCGTGATGCTCTCGGTCTCGGCGGGCACGACCTCGCTGTCCGCGATCGTCGCCGATCCCCCGAGCGGCACGGTCGTCTCGGTGTCGGTGGTCCTCGTGCTGCTCGGGGCGCTCACGAAGTCGGCGATCGTGCCGTTCCACTTCTGGCTGCCCGCCGCGATGGCCGCACCGACCCCGGTCAGCGCGTACCTGCACGCCGCGGCGATGGTGAAGGCCGGCATCTACCTGGTGGCCCGGCTCGCCCCCGCGTTCGCACTGCTCGACGGCTGGCGCGAGACGATCACGCTGCTCGGCGTCGCCGGGATGCTCGTCGGCGGGTACCGGGCCCTGCGGCAGACCGACCTCAAGCTCCTGCTCGCCTACGGCACCGTGGCCCAGCTCGGGTTCCTCGTGCTCGCCGCCGGGTGGGGCGCGCCCGCCGTGGCGCTCGGCGGGGTCGCCCTGCTCGTGGCGCACGCCGCGTTCAAGTCCACGCTCTTCCTGGTGGTCGGTGCGATCGACCACACCACCGGCACCCGCGACCTCGGGCGCCTGAGCGGCCTCGGCCGGAAGGCACCGTGGCTGGCGGTCGTCGCGGTGCTCGCGTTGCTGTCGATGGCCGGGATCCCGCCGACGATCGGGTTCGTCGCGAAGGAAGCCGTGCTGACCGGGTTCACCGAGTCCCTGCACGGCCCCGACGCCGGCTGGGCCTGGTTCGCCCTGATCGGCGTGACCGTCGGGTCGGTGCTCACCGTGGCCTACTCGCTGCGGTTCCTGTGGGGCGCCTTCGCCCGCAAGCCCGGCGTCGCGACCACCGAGCCGCACGCCCTGCACGGCCTCGCCGTCGTGCCCTCGGTGCTCGCGCTGGCCGGCCTTGCCCTCGGCCTGCTCACCCCGGTGGTCGCGCACGGCATCGAGCCCGCTGCCACGACCGCCGCACTCGGTGGCGAGGACGTCCCGCACCTCGCGCTCTGGCACGGCCTCGAACCCGCGCTCGGCCTGTCCGCGATCACCCTGGTCGGCGGCCTCGCACTGTTCGCCCTGCGTCGTCCGGTCGAAGCGCTCCAGCACCGGCTCGCGGGGTTCCCGAGCGCTGCGGGCACGTACCGGCACGGCATGCGACTGCTCGACCGCGGAGCGACCGGACTCACCGCGAGCCTGCAGCGCGGCTCGCTCCCCTACTACCTGACCGTGATCCTGTCGGTCTTCGTCGCCGGGGCGCTCGCCAACCTGGTGCTCGGCGGGCCGTGGGAGTTCCACGTCCGGTTCGCCGACTCGTGGGGCCAGATCCCGGTGATGATCGTGATGTCGATCGCGGGCATCGCGGTGCTCACGGCGAAGACCCGGTTCGCCGCCGCGGTGCTGGTCGGCGTCACCGGCTACGGCCTCTCGGTGCTGTTCGTCCTGCACGGCGCCGTCGACCTCGCCCTGACGCAGCTCGTGGTCGAGACGGTCACCCTGATCGCCTTCGTCCTGGTGCTCCGACGGCTGCCCCCGCGCATCGCCACGACCAATCCGTCGCGGTTCCGGGTCGTGCGGGCGCTCTTCGCCGGGCTGGCGGGGCTGACGCTGGCGATCGTCGTCGTCGTTGCTGCCTCGGCCCGGACGGCACGCCCCCTCTGGCCCGACCTGCCCGCGCTGACGAGCTCGTTCGGGCACGGTCTGAACGTCGTGAACGTCGCCCTCGTCGACCTGCGCGGCTGGGACACCCTCGGTGAGCTCACGGTCGTGGTCGCCGCGGCCACCGGCGTCGCGAGCCTGATCTTCGTGAACTCGCGCGAGGACACCCTGCCCCGGCTGCGCGACCTGCCCGAGACCCTGACCGCGAACGGCGAGCGCACCGACGGCGAGCCCCGCGCCTGGCTGCCGACGAGCGCCGCGATCCCGACCGGCCGTTCGGCACTGCTCGACGTGGTCGTCCGCCTGCTGTTCCACGGCCTGATCGTGCTGTCGGTGTACCTGCTGTTCGCCGGGCACAACTCGGCCGGTGGTGGGTTCGCCGGTGGCCTGGTCGCCGGCATCGCGCTCGCGGCCCGCTACCTGGCCGGCGGCCCGGCCGAGCTCGGTGCAGCGGCCCCGGTGCGTGCCGGTCGACTACTCGGGCTCGGTGTCGCGACGGCAGCGATCACCGCGATCGTGCCGCTGTTCTTCGGCCGTGAAGCCCTGTACTCCGAGTTCTTCGAGGCCACCGTCCCGATCCTCGGGCACGTCGAGTTCGTCACCGCCACGTTCTTCGACATCGGCGTCTACCTGGTCGTCGTCGGCCTGGTGCTCGACGTCCTCCGCAGCCTCGGTGCCGAGGTCGACCGGCAGCGCCTCGAGGACGCCTCGACCCCGACCCGCGACACCACCGAGGGGTCCGTCAGCGACGCCCTCGATGCCCCCACCCCGGAAGGGAGCGCCACGTGACCGTCACCCTCGTCCTCGTGATCGCCATGGCGGTGCTGTTCTCGTGCGGCGTCTACCTGCTGCTCGAACGCTCCCTGACCCGGATGCTCCTCGGCTTCCTGCTGCTCGGCAACTCGCTCAACCTGCTGCTGCTGGTGATGTCCGGCGCCGCGGGCGACCCGCCCATCGGCAAGAGCGCCGAGGGCATCACCGACCCGCTCCCCCAGGCGTTCGCCCTGACCGCGATCGTGATCACCTTCGCCGTGAGCGCGTTCCTGCTGGCCCTGATCCACCGGTCGTGGCAGCTGTCCCGCGCCGACGAGGTCGAGGTCGACGAAGCCGACGCCGCCATCGGCCGCGACCGCGACGAGGCGGCCGACGAGGACCCGGAGACCACCACCGACGCAGAACAGGAGGCGACCCGATGACCTGGCTCGTCCCGCTCCTCGTCCTCGTCCCGCTGCTCGGTGCCGCGGTCGCGCTCGGACTCCTCCGCCACCAGAAGCTCCAGCGTGCGATCACCGTCGTGGTGCTCGTCGTGGCCCTGGCCGTCGCCGCCACGCTCATGGTCCTGGTCGACCGGCACGGCACGATCGTGGTGCAGGTCGGCGGCTGGGACGCCCCCTACGGCATCTCACTCGTCGTCGACCGGCTCAGCGCGCTGCTGCTCACCGTCAGCGCGAGCGTCCTGCTGCTCGTCCTGCTCTTCTCGATCGGGCAGGGCCTGGCCGCCGACGACGAGGACGCCCCGGTCACGATCTTCTACCCGACGTACCTGGTGCTCGCCGCCGGTGTGCTCGACTCGTTCATCGCCGGTGACCTGTTCAACCTGTACGTCGCGTTCGAGATGCTGCTGGTGGCGAGCTACGTGCTCATCACGCTGGGCGGCAGCGAACAGCGCGTCCGGGCCGGCACGACGTACATCGTCACGAGCCTGATCGCGTCGGCGATCTTCCTCGCTGCCATCGGGCTGGTCTACGGCGCCACCGGCACGGTGAACATCGCCCAGATCAGCGAGCGCGTCGCCGACCTGCCGGAGCACGTCCAGCTGCTCCTGCACACGATGCTGCTGATCGGGTTCGGCATCAAGGCGGCCGTGTTCCCGCTGGCGTTCTGGCTGCCGGACTCGTACCCGACGGCCCCGGCGCCGGTCACCGCGGTCTTCGCGGGCCTGCTGACGAAGGTCGGCATCTACGCGATCATCCGGCTCGAGACGGTGATCTTCCCGCGACCACAACTCAACGAGGTGCTGCTCGTCGTCGCCGCACTGACGATGGTGGTCGGGGTGCTCGGCGCGGTGTCGCAGACCGACGTGAAACGGCTGCTGTCCTTCACGCTGATCAGCCACATCGGCTTCATGGTGATGGGCGTCGGACTCGGCACCGTCGCGGGGACGGCGGCAGCGGTGTTCTACACGGTGCACCACATCGTCGTGCAGACCACGCTGTTCCTGGTGTCGGGCCTGATGGAACGTGTCGGCGGGACGACCTCGACCCGGTCGCTCGGCGGACTGCTGAAGGCCGCTCCGCTGCTGGCCGCCCTGTACCTGATCCCCGCGTTCAACCTGGGCGGGATCCCGCCGTTCTCCGGCTTCATCGGCAAGCTCGGCCTGTTCCGCGCCGCCGCCGAGGACGGTTCCCCGATGGCGTACGTCACCATCGGCGCCGGCGTCGTCACCTCACTGCTCACCCTGTACGCGCTCATGCGGGTCTGGGACGCCGCCTTCTGGCGGCCGAAGCCGGCGGCCGAGGCCGCCGCCCCGCACGCGACGAGTGCCGAACCGCACGCCCACCTGCGCTCCCCGGAACCGGCGCCGCTCACCGTCTCCGAGGAGACGGGCGAGGCGTACCACCCGGGAGGCTCGGTGACGGTCACCGACGCACCGCACGCGGCCCGTGCCTCCAGTCCGACCACCGGCGCGACCGAGGCGGTCGGCGAGGCTCCCGAGAAGGTGCGCCTGCCGCGCATGCTCGTCGGCGTGACGACCGTCGCGGTGCTCGGGTCCGTCGCCCTGACGGTCGTCGCCGGCCCGCTCTACGGCTACGCGACCCGCGCAGCGGAGTCGCTGGAGTCGCCCGACCGCTACGTGCAGGCCGTGCTCGGAGGTGAGCGATGACCGACGTCCGCCGCATCTCGAACGCCCGCCGGATCGCGCTGGCGTGGCGCTACGACGTGCCCCTGGTCGCGGGACTCACCGTGCTGTGGGCGCTGCTCTGGGGGTCGTGGACCCCGCTGACGCTGCTGTGCGGCATCGTCGTGGCGCTCATCGTCACCCAGGCGCTGCCGCTCCCGCCGGTCCCCCTGTCCGCACGGTTCTCGATCATGCACGTGCTGCGGTTCCTGGTGGTGTGGTCCGGGCTCGTCGTCGTGGCGTCCTTCCGGGTCGCCTGGGTCGCGTTCCGTCCCCGCGGTGTGCGGCGGAGCTCGATCACGCTCGTGCAGCTGCACTCGACCTCCGAGATGACCTTCACGCTGGCCACCCTCGCGATCTCGCTCGTGCCCGGCTCGTACGTCGCCGACGTGGACCTGCGGCGCCGTCGCCTGCTGCTCCACGTGCTCGACACCGAGCGCCTCGAGCAGGTCGAGGACGAACGCCGCGTCGCACTCCGGATCGAGGCCATGGTCATCCGCGCACTGGGATCCAAGCAGGACGTCTCCGAGCTGTCCGAGCCCCTGCCGGAGGTGACCCGATGAGCCCCGCCGTCGTCGTGATGGGCATCGCCGTCGCGCTCGTGCTCGCGCTCCTCGGGGCGACGTTCGCCCTCGCGGTGTTCCGCATCGTGCGCGGCCCGACCATCCTCGACCGCATGATCGGCTCCGACATGGTGCTGACCACGGTGCTCGTGGTGATCGCCGCCGCGATGGTCATCCGCCAGGACCTGACCGGCATCCCTGTGCTCGTGGTGATCTCGGCGACGAGTGTGTTCGCCACGGTCGCCGTCGCCCGGGCCGTCACGCCCTCGGCCGACCCGTCCGACGAGGGACTGACCGTCACCACCCCCGAGCGCGCCGAGGAGGACCAGTCGTGATCGAGATCATCGAGTCGTTCGTCGACGACGCCGGCATCCGCGCCTGGATCGCCATCGGGCTGCTGCTCGTCGGGTCGCTGCTGTCGCTCGGCGCCGGGGTCGGCATCGTCCGGTTCCCGGACCCGCTCGTCCGTCTGCACGCCATGGCGAAGCCGCAGGTGCTCGGGCTCGCCCTCGCCCTGGCCGCCATCGTGGTCGCGGTGTGGACGTGGACGGCGTTCTGGGTCGTGCTGCCGATCATGGTGTTCCAGCTGTTCCTGGTGCCCGTGTCGACGCACATGATCGCCCGCGCCGGCCTGCGCGCCGACGACTACCGGCACGAGGATCTGCTCGTCGACGACACGGAGTCCTGACGCACCGACCTGACCGGCTGGAGGCCCGTGGCGGCGTCGCCACGGGCCTCCGGTCCGTCAGGTGGTCACGTTCGCGGTCAGGCGGTCGCGACCCGGCGCGGGAGCAGCAGGTTGCCGACCGCCGCGACCACGACGATCGCGGCGGAGACCGCCGGCAGCAGCATCGCGGCCGCGGTGCCGTGGTGCTCGGCGACGTCCCCGGTGATCGCGGAGGCGATGGACTGCCCGACGATCACGGCCGACCCGAGGATTGTCATCGTGGTCGCGGACCGGCCGACCGGTGAGCGGTCGGAGCCGAGGCTGTACTGGGCGACCAGCGTGGGGCCGATCCCGATGCCCATGATCGCGAGGACGACGCCCGCGGCGACGACGGAGTCGGCGCTGGCGAACGCGATCGCACCGCCGAGGAGCACGACGCCGAACACGAGCCAGCGCCAACCGAGGCCGAACGACCGCGGGAACGCTGCCGACCCGAGCGCCAACCCGGCGGAACCGATGCCCATCAGGCCGTAGAGCAGGCCGGCCTGCGAGGCCTCGCCGTGGGTCTCCATGAACGCCGTCAGCGAGGTGAGCGTCGAGCCGAAGAACAGGCCGATGCCGAGGATGCCGACCACCACGACGACGAGCCGCGGACGCAGGAGCTGCCGCGCGGGTGCCTGCGTCGACTCCGCGTGCTGGCCGACCACGAGCTTGCCGGTCGGGTGCAGCGCGAACGCCGTCACGAACACGAACGTCAGGACCGAGGCGCCGGCGACGGCCACCCACGGGGCGATCGCGCTGGCGAGGATGCCGACCAGGAACGGGCCGATGATGAACACGGTCTCGTCGGCGGCGGACTCGTAGGCCATGGTGCCGCTGAGGGTCTTCTCGCGCCGCGCCGGGGCCATCCGCTGCCGGATGATCGCGACGAGCCGGGTGCGGGACATCGGGGCGACCTGCGGGGCAGAGGCGCCGATGCAGAACGCGACCGCGAGGACGGCGAGGTCGGGCGCGGTGCCGCTGACGACGAACGGGAAGAACCCGAGCAGCGCCGCGTTCACCAGGCCGACGGGGACGAGCACCGCCCGCTGGCCGTAGCGGTCGGCCGCGGCGCCGACCATCGGGCCGAAGATCGCGGAGCCGATGCCGACGGCGGCGGAGTTGATGCCGCCGAGGGCGACGGAGTCACGGGCGGCGACGACGAGGGTCAGGACGCCGACCACCATCATCGCGAACGGGAGCCGGGCGATGAAGGCCACGGGGAAGTACCAGCGGCCGGCGAGGGAGACGAGTGAGCGGTCCGGAGCGGGCGGGGCGTCGGTTGAGCGGGTCTGGAGCATCGGGGTTGTGCCTTCTCGGCCCGCCCGGTTCGGTGGCGGCGGACCCATCGGGTGCCGCCGTTGTCCGCCGGGATGCCGGCGGCCGGTAGATACACACTGCGTGTTGTCGAACGCTGTCGATGGTACCAACCGGCCGCCGCGCCCCGGAGGAGTTCGCTCCGGGCGCCGTCCCGGCGGTCAGCCGTGGTGCGGTCGCAGACCGTCGCCTGCGGCGCCGCCAGCCAACAGGTCGTGACCGCTCGGCGCGCGACCCGCGACGTGTCGTGACCGGCCGGCGGGGCCGGCCACGCGACGCAACGCGACCGGACGACGGACGGGAGGCGCGTGGCGGCGTGCCCCGTGCCTCCCGTCCCCTTGCCGCGCGCCCAGGGCCCCGCACCGGTCACGACACCCCGCCGGCCGTGCGTGGCGCGGTCGCAGACCGTCGCCTGCGGCGTGGCGCTCGGGTCAGGAGACCTCGCCCGCGCGGGCTCCCGCCCACAGGTCGACGTCCGTGATGCCGACCGAGTGCTCGTCGATGACGCGGAGCTCCTCGTCCGTGAACGACGTGTTCGACAGCGCGGCGACGTTGTCCTCGAGCTGCGACACCCGCGAGGCACCGATGACGAGCGAGGTCACCCGCTCGTCGCGGAGCGCCCAGGCGAGGGCGAGCTGCGCGAGGGACTGTCCGCGCGCGGCCGCGACGTCGTTCAGGGCACGGAGGTGCTCGACGACCTCGGGCGTGATGCTCGACGCGTCGAGGGACTTGCCCGCTGCCGCGCGGGAGTCCTCGGGCACACCGTTCAGGTACTTGCCGGTCAGCAGCCCCTGCGCCAGCGCGGTGAAGCCGATCACGCCGAAGCCGAGCTCGCCGGCGGCGTCGAGCAGCCCCTCGGTCTCGATCCAGCGGTTGAGCATCGAGTACGAGGGCTGGTGGATCAGGAGCGGGGTGCCGAGGTCGCGGAGGATCTCGGCCGCCTGCCGGCTGCGCTCGGCGTCGTAGGACGAGATGCCGACGTACAGCGCCTTGCCCTGCTGGACCGCGGTGTGCAGGGCGCCCATCGTCTCCTCGAGCGGGGTCGAGGCGTCGAGACGGTGCGAGTAGAAGACGTCGACGTAGTCCAGGCCCGTGCGCTGCAGCGACTGGTCGAGCGAGGCGAGCACGTACTTGCGCGAGCCACCGCCCTGCCCGTACGGCCCCGGCCACATGTCCCAGCCGGCCTTCGTCGAGATGACCATCTCGTCGCGGTAGGGCCGGAAGTCCTCGCGCATCAGGCGGCCGAAGTTCACCTCGGCGGCACCGTACGGCGGGCCGTAGTTGTTCGCGAGGTCGTGGTGGGTGATCCCGAGGTCGAACGCCCGGCGGCTGATGGCACGCTGGTTCTCGAAAGGCATGTCGTCCCCGAAGTTGTGCCAGTACCCCAGGGAGAGCAGCGGCAGGTCGAGGCCCGAGCGGCCGGTCCGGCGGTACGTCATCGAGTCGTAGCGGTCGTCACTGGCGATGTAGGTCATGGGACGAGCCTGGCACTCGTTCGGGCTCTGCCCTCGCATGCTTCGCTTCGCGGACCCATGATGGGTGCACGAGACCACGAGGAGACGACGATGGCACGGACGACGAAGACCGAGACCACCTTCACCGACGAGGAGCGCGCGGCGATGCAGGAGCACGCCGCCGAGGTCAAGCGTGCTCGCGGCACGAAGGGCACCAAGGCCGAGAAGGCCGCAGCCGACGCCGCGGCGGTCGAGGCGAAGATCGCTGAGATGCCCCAGCCGGACCGGGGGCTGGCCGAGCGCATCCACCGCCTCGCGCTCGAGGTCGCGCCCGAGCTCGCGCCGAAGCTCTGGTACGGCATGCCTGCCTACGCGCGGGACGGCAAGGCGGTGTTCTTCTTCCAGGACGCCGCGAAGTTCAAGGCCCGCTACGCGACGCTCGGGTTCCAGGACTCGGCCGCGCTCGACGACGGCACGTTCTGGCCGACGTCGTGGGCGATCAGCCCCGACTTCTCCGAGGCCGACGAGGCACGGGTGGCCGACCTGATCCGTCGCGCGGTCGGCTGACGGTGCTCGGGCTGGGCGCCGCTCCCGTCTTCGCCCTGCTGTTCCTGGTGCTGTACGTCCTGGGGCGGCGACGGGACCCGCGGATGCTCCGCAACGGGGTGTTCCTGACCGCGGCCGTGCTGTTCGGGCTCGCGACGGTCGTGGCCGTGCTGACCAGGGTGGTCCCCGGGTTCAGCCTGCTCGTCGCCGTGGTGCTGTTGCTCGTGCCGCTGGCCGTCGTGGTGCTCGGCGTCGCCCTGGTCGCGAACGGCCTGCAGATGCTCCGGGCCGAGGGACGCAGCGTCGGCAACCTGCTGTCGCTCGCCGCCGGCGTGGCGGTGTTCGTGCTGCCGGCGGTCGCCATCGCCCTGCTCGTCTCGGGCAGCGGCGAGGGCTTCACGCTGTGGGACGGTACGAAGATCGCGGTCGCAGTGCTGATGGTGTTCGTCTGCGGGTACTTCGCGCTGTCGCTGGTGGCGTTCGCCCTGTACTCCGTGGTCTACGGGCGGACGCGGCACGGCATCGTCCCCGACACGATCGTGGTCCTCGGCTCCGGGCTCGTGCACGGCGAGGTCCCACCCCTGCTGCAGAGTCGACTCGACCGGGCGCTCGGCGTCTACCGAGCCGAACGGGCAGCCGGACGCCGACCGCTCCTCGTGCCGTCCGGCGGACAGGGCGACGACGAACCCCGCCCCGAGGGGACCGCGATGGCCGAGTACCTGGTGGCGCACGGTGCCGACGCGGACGACGTCGTGGCGGAGACCGCGTCGCGGAACACCCGCGAGAACCTCCGGTTCTCGCGGGACGTGCAGACGGCGGCCGGACGGGACGGCCAGATGGTCGTGGTCACGAACAACTACCACGTGCTGCGGGCGGCGACCCTGGCCCGCCGCCTCGATCTGCCCGCCCAGGTCGTCGGCGCCCGCACGGCGGCGTACTACGTCCCGAGTGCGTTCCTGCGGGAGTTCGCCGCGGTGATCGTCGAGCACCGCTGGCTCAACGTGGTCGCCTGCACGCCGTTCGTGCTGTTCACCGGGTTCCTGCTCTGGGAGTCGTTCCAGCAGCGGTAGACGCGACCCACGGGCGGACTGGAGGCCCGTGGCGGGCCCGCCACGGGCCTCCAGTCCGAGCCGCCGTAAGATCTCGACCATGGTCGAGATCCAGCCGCCACGCCCCACCGACCTGCTGCCCATCGGCGAGATCGTGCGCCGCACGGGCGTCGCCGCCTCGGCCCTGCACTTCTACGAGCGCAAGGGGCTGATCCACCCGGAGCGCACCGACGGTGGCACGCGGATGTACCCGCGGCACGTCGAACGGCGGATCGCGATCATCCAGGTGGCCAAGCGCCTCGGCATCCCACTCAGCGAGGTCGCCGAGCAGTTCGAGGCCCTGCCCGCCGACCGGATGCCCTCGCTGCGCGACTGGAACCGGTTGAACGAACGGTGGCGCGCACGACTGCGGGCCCGCCAGCTCGAGCTCGAGCGCCTGCAGCAGGAGATGACGCAGTGCATCGGCTGCGGGTGCGTCTCGCTCGGGGCCTGCTCGGTCGTGAACCCGGGTGACGCCCTGGGCGACGAGGGGCACGGCGCGCGTCGCCTGCTGCCGATCCAGGACGAGGCGGCCGACGATGCCGACACCGCTGCCGACGACGCCGCTGCCGCTGCCGCTGCCGCTGCCGAGGACGCTGTCGCCTAGCCCGCGCGCAGTCCGTCGTCGATCCGCTGCAGCAGCTCCAGCGCCTCGACCGCACCGCGCTCGTCGCCACCGAGGGCCGTGCGGAGCTTGCCCGACCAGTGCCGGTAGAGGCGGTCGACGCTCTCCTGGGCCAGGGCGGTCGAGTGCAGCTGCACGGTCCGGGCGTCCGCCGGGTCCTGGCGCCGCTCGACCATGCCCTTCGCCACGAGCGACCGGAGCGCGACGCTGAGGTTGCTGCGCTGCAGGGCCGTCGCCTCGGCGGTGACACTGGGCGAGGTGCCGGGGTTGCGGTTGATCCACCGCATCACGAGCGCCTCGGTGCCGGTCAGCGGCACGATGTCGAGGGTCTCCGAGCCGTGCGGGTCGATGTCACGCGCGATCCGGAGCAGGACGTCCGCGAACTCGGCGAGGACGTGGTCGGACACGGCGGAGTGCATGACCGTACTGTACCGATCTCCGGCGATGAGTTATGCTTTCATAACAATGACCACGGACACCGGAACCATCCGCGCGACGATCGCGACACCCACGACCAAGCAGCAGGGCATCACGACCGCGCTGCTCCTGGTGCTCGGCCTGCTCAGTGCCGTCGCCCCCTTCGCCACCGACCTCTACCTGCCGGCGTTCCCGCAGATGACCACCGAGCTCGGGGCGAGCGCCACCGCCGTCCAGCTCACCCTCACCGCGTTCCTGGTGGGCGTGACCGCGGGCCAGCTCGTCTTCGGTCCGCTGTCCGACCGGTTCGGCCGCGTGCCGCCGCTCATCGCCGGCGCCGCGGTGTGCGTGCTCGCGAGCATCGCCGCGGTGCTCGCGCCGAACATCGGCGTGCTCATCGCGGCCCGCCTGCTGCAGGGCCTCGGCGGTGCGGCCGGCATGGTGATCAGCCGTGCGGTCATCTCCGACCTGGCGACCGGCAAGTCCGCCGCCCGTGCGTTCTCGCTCATGATGATCGTCGGCGGGGTCGCCCCGGTCGTCGCACCGCTGCTCGGTGGCCTGCTCACCGGTCCGATCGGCTGGCGCGGCCTCCTCTCGATCGTGCTCGGCCTGTCGGTCGTCATGCTCATCGCGGTCCTCGCCGTGATCCGCGAGACCCACCTGAAGGAACACCGCGACGCCCTGCGCGAGGAACGCCGCGGCTCGGGCTCGGCGCTCCGTGCCCTGCGCTCCCGCACGTTCCTCGGCTACACCGCCGTGTTCGGCTTCGCGTTCGCCGTGATGATGGCCTACATCTCCGCGTCACCGTTCCTGTACCAGGACATGATCGGCTTCGGCACGGTCGGCTACGGCCTGGCCTTCGGGCTGAACGCCCTGGCGCTGATGGGCGTCAGCATCCTGTCCGCCAAGCTCACCGCGACCCGTTCGGTCACGGGCGTGCTGTCGCTCGGCATCGTGCTGGTGCTCGCGTCGACGGTGGCGTTCGCGCTGCTCGTCGTCTCCGGGGCACCGGTCATCTGGCTCGCCGTGCCGCTGTTCACCGCGGTCGGTTCGCTCGGTCTGGTGCTCGGCAACGCCACGGCGCTCGCCCTCGGTGCCGTGCCCTCGGCCGCCGGCAGCGCCTCGGCCGTGCTCGGTGCCCTGCAGTTCGGGCTCGCGGCGCTCGTGTCCCCGCTCGTCAGCATCGGCGGCTCGGACACCGCGGCGCCGCTGGCGATCGTGATGCTCGCCGCAGCCGTGGTGGCCGTCGTGGCGCTGCTCGCGGCGCGGGGCCGGACCAGCACGCTCCGCTGACCCGGAAGGACACCGGCCGCTGACCCGGAACGGCGCCCGCCGCTGACGTGGAACGACACTGTCGACGTCGCCCGACATCGACAGTGTCGTTCCACGTCAGCGGCGGGCGCCGTTCCGGGTCAGCGGCCGGTGTCCTTCCGGGTCAGCGGAGCGT